>NZ_JAUSUQ010000016.1 GCF_030814135.1 Caldalkalibacillus uzonensis
CACACCCGTTCCCATGCCGAACACGGAAGTTAAGCCCTCCAGCGCCGATGGTACTTGGGGCGAGAGCCCCCGGGAGAGTAGGACGTTGCCAGGCTATTCAAAAAGACGATTTTGAAGACAGCCCAGTATAGGCTGTCTTTTTTAATACATAAGATGAGATTCAGGTTGAAACAACAGACATTCACCAAATAAATAATTCAGCACAAGATTGGGGTATTTACGAAAAACAAGTGTTAAAAATTCATCAATCAAATACAGCTCTGAAGAACTGAAGGAGAACAGGAGGTCACCCCATGCTTCTGTATCATAACGGCACAGCATGCTTAAGATATACATGATCATATGGTAAATGATTAATTCATGGTTGAACGATTTGACAGCTCCAAGGTACAAATAAAACTGACCTTGATAATCAGAGCATAAACGGGGATGTATCCCTGCTTTGGCCTGCAAATCTTCCCAGTGTACCATTGTCCTGCCATCTCCTTTTTCCTGTGATACAAACAAGTACAGTACGACACAATCATTTTCTTGAGCAATACGTACAATTTTACTATCCTCTCCCAGCACTTGGTGCAAGTGGGATACATCGATATTGATTGAGCGGAGAATTCTCTGTTTTATTTTTATTGGACATATATTTTCTTTAAACAGAGTTGCCCTGTCAGGCATTTCAACAGGAATAAATGTCTGTCTTTGAAACAGAAGGCAATAACTGTTTTGGAGTTCAGGACATTGACTAAGTAAAGTTTTCACTTTATATTTTTCATTAATAACCAACGGTTGCTTTAACACAGTTTTAGCGAAGCAGGGTAACAGACCGTCTTTTTGCACTTTAACCTCATCATCGCTAAACAGGTAATTCATCTTTTTCTTTTTACGAGTCGTCAGGCCATGTTGAAGAACACTTGTTGTTTTTGGATAATCCGGATCATGCAGTAGAATAAGGGTTTTTTTAAAGCTGGTCATGCCATAAAAAAGCAATAGGGGTTTCACCATGATCGAGCTTTTTTCCGCCTCATTAAAATAAGTGACTCCCTGCTTGATGAAATAGATCAATTTGTGCGTATTGGCATATGCTAAACGTTCCGCTTCTTTTTCATCAGTCAGCTGTTTATAACTTTGAAAGAGGTATTGTTTGGCCTGGATTTCGTTTCCAAAGAACAGAAAAAGTTGCTTCATTTTTGTCCAGGGACAATCGCTCATCATCACCTTCATCTGCTCCACTCCTCATCGGCCGGCTGCATGGTAGACTGAATTTATGGCATATCCATAGCTTGTGACAATGAAGGACATCTTAAAATTGGTAAGTCCGTTTCGCTTGACTGACTCCCAAGCTTTTGTTAAACTGACATCAATTTTTAAAGGACAGGTTTTTTAAGCAGGGGAAAAATGAAGAAAGGACGATCAGCATGTGGGAAGACAAATTTGCCAAAGAAGGCCTAACCTTTGACGATGTCTTGCTGTTACCGGCTAAATCTGAGGTGTTGCCCAGGGACGTCAGTGTTAAAACAAAATTAAGTGAGAAGTTAACCCTTAATATTCCCATTCTCAGTGCGGCCATGGACACGGTGACCGAGGCGGAAATGGCCATTGCCATGGCCCGGCAGGGTGGTTTGGGTATTATTCACAAAAATTTATCCATTGAAGAGCAAGCAGAACATGTGGATCGTGTCAAACGCTCCGAGAGCGGAGTGATTACCAAGCCGTTTTACCTTACACCTGATCATCAGGTCTATGATGCAGAGCACTTAATGAGCAAATACCGCATCTCTGGTGTTCCCATTGTAGATGAACACACGCGTCTGGTCGGTATCATTACCAACCGTGACTTGCGTTTTGTGCGGGATTATTCCATCAAGATCGGTGAAGTGATGACCAAGGAAAATCTGGTCACTGCTCCGGTAGGCACCACGCTCGAAGAAGCAGAAAAAATACTGCAGCAGCATAAGATCGAAAAACTGCCCTTGGTGGATGACAATTATGTGCTCAAAGGATTAATTACCATCAAGGATATTGAGAAGGCGATACAGTTCCCCAATGCAGCCAAGGACAGCAAGGGTCGTCTTGTTGTCGGAGCGGCGGTTGGCGTATCCGCAGAGACGGACAAGCGTGCTGCGGCCCTGGTGGAGGCGGGAGTTGACGTCCTTGTTGTTGACACAGCCCATGGCCATTCTGCCGGTGTATTGGAGACGGTTCGACGTTTGCGCCACAACTACCCTGAGTTGGATATTATGGCCGGTAATGTGGCCACAGCAGAAGCGACGCGGGATTTGATTGAAGCAGGTGCCAATATTGTTAAAGTGGGTATCGGACCGGGATCAATCTGTACAACACGGGTGATTGCCGGCATTGGAGTGCCGCAGATTACCGCGGTTTACGATTGTGCCAGAGCTGCCCAGGAATACAATGTACCGATTATTGCTGATGGCGGTATTAAATACTCTGGAGATATCACCAAAGCGATCGCGGCCGGGGCCTCTGCTGTGATGTTGGGCAGTTTATTGGCTGGAGTATCGGAAACACCAGGTGAATTTGAAATTTTCCAAGGGCGCCGGTTTAAGGTCTACCGGGGAATGGGCTCCTTAGGGGCGATGCAAGCGGGGAGCAAGGACCGCTACTTCCAGGAAAACGAGCAAAAGCTGGTGCCGGAGGGAATTGAAGGCCGTGTCCCGTATAAAGGGCCGCTGGCCGACACGCTTCATCAGCTGGTGGGCGGTCTGAGAGCAGGTATGGGTTATTGCGGCACACCAACAATTGAAGATCTGATCAAAAACGGCCGTTTTATCCGCATCACGACGGCCAGTTTAAGAGAATCACATCCCCACGACGTACAAATTACGAAAGAGGCACCAAATTACTCTTTATCCTAGTGTATCGACCTGTATCTTATAGGGAGTCCTGCAAAATATCGAAAACACAAACAAAGAAAAACCGGTCATAAGTTAAAGTTTACTGACGAAAAAGATAGGAGCAATGTGTCTGACTTAAGACATATTTTTCCTATCTTTTTCTATGTTCTTTTTGCTTGTTTGCCGTTATGATAGAATGTAGTTGTTATATATTAGGGTTGAATAGGGGTGTATGGCATAAGATGGCGCAGTTGAAAAAAGCAATAATCATTGGTCTTATTCTTAGTTTATTGGGCACCTTGGCCATAGGCGGCGTACCGGCTGATGCCCAGGGACATTTTGATGTGAATGCCGAATCAGCGATCCTGGTGGATGCCAAGACCGGGGCGATTTTATTTGAGAAAAATGCAGATGTCGCCCTGCCGCCAGCCAGCATGAGTAAAATGATGACCGAATACCTTGTCTTGGAAGCGCTGAGCGAAGGACAGTTTAGCTGGGATACGGTTGTGACAGCCAGTGACTATGCTCACTATTTGGGTGCCTTGGATGGCACGTCGCGTGTCTGGCTGGCCTTGGGTGAAGAGCGAAGCGTGGAAGAATTGTACACAGCGATGGCGGTCTATTCAGCCAACGATGCCACGGTTGCGCTGGCTGAGCTGGTGGCGGGCAGTGAGGAACGTTTTGTGCAAATGATGAATGAAAAAGCAGCTGAGCTGGGTATGACAAATTCTACTTTTGTCAACTCAACAGGGTTACCTAACCGCCTGCTGGGGCAGTATATGCATACGGGTCAACCTGAAGACGAGAATGCCATGTCGGCTCGTGACACGGCCATTTTAGCCCAAGCGTTGGTCAGAGATTATCCTGAAGTCTTGCGTTTTTCCTCCATTCCGGTCGTCGAGCCAGGGGAAGAAGAGGGACATTTTCCTGTTCGCTTGCTGAACTTCAATTGGATGCTGGAAGGTCACCCTCAACTAGATGCCAAACCCCATGCCTATCAAGGGTTGGATGGCCTCAAAACAGGGTATACGGAGCTTGCCGGTTACTGCTTTACGGGAACAGCGGAGCGGGAAGGCATACGCCTGATCAGTGTGGTGATGCGGACCGAGTCGATGAGCTCCCGTTTCCAAGAAACACGGAAACTCTTGGATTACGGGTTTAACAACTTTAACTATCACACCTTTGCTGAAGAAGGAGACACCATTGAAGAATTTGAAGTACTTCCCGTGGCCAAAGGTAAGCAAAAGGAGGTGCCAGTCGCTTTAGGCGCCTCCCTGGAGATGCTGATTCATGAGGATGATCAGGAGGCCTACAACATTGATGTGGTTCTCCACCCGGATGTCATCAATGATGAAGGGGTGCTTGAAGCGCCTTTAGCTGAAGGGGATATTGTGGGTTATGCCCGGCTGGTATATACAGGATCAAACAACTATGGTCTGTTGCAAGGGGAAGACACACTTGAAGCCCCCCTTGTGGCTATGGAAGACGTGGACAAAGCAGGATGGATACGTATGATGATGCGGGGAATCGGGGGCTTTTTCTCCGGCGTTTGGACAAGTGTGGTTGACGGGGTCAAAAACTGGTTTTCCTGAGGTGGTGAGTACGATGGAACAAGAAAGCTTACCGCTGGCTTGGCAATATCTGGTGGTTATTATTCCTACCATCGTGGTGATCATGATTCTGATCGGCGGCTTCTTTATGTTCCGCAAATTCTTGTCCAAATGGCCCAAAAAAGACCACCATCACAAGCGGTAGTTTGTACTTTTAAACAGGGTATTGTACAATATAATATTAGATTTATAATGCATAATAAAGTGTCCAAACAAGTACAAATGAACTGGGACAGACAGGGGGAAACAAGATGCAAGAGTTAGGTACAGACCGAGTCAAACGGGGTATGGCGGAAATGCAAAAAGGTGGCGTCATCATGGACGTCGTCAATGCCGAACAGGCCAAAATCGCTGAAGAAGCAGGAGCCGTAGCCGTCATGGCCTTGGAACGCGTTCCGGCAGATATCCGGGCAGCGGGCGGTGTGGCCCGCATGGCTGATCCTACGGTGATTGAGGAAGTGATGAATGCTGTCAGCATTCCAGTGATGGCTAAAGCCCGCATCGGCCATTATGTGGAAGCGAAAGTATTGGAAGCTCTGGGTGTGGACTACATTGATGAAAGTGAAGTCTTAACCCCTGCTGACGAAGAATTCCATATTGACAAACGTCAATTTACCGTACCTTTTGTCTGCGGTGCCCGTGACCTTGGTGAAGCACTGCGCCGCATTGGTGAGGGGGCTTCCATGATTCGGACTAAAGGCGAGCCGGGCACAGGCAATATTGTGGAAGCGGTTCGTCATATGCGCAAGATGCAGGCTCAAATTCGCAAAGTGAAAGGCATGTCTAAAGATGAATTGATGACAGAGGCCAAACAACTGGGAGCTCCTTACGATCTAGTGCTTTATGTTCATGAGCATGGCCGCCTGCCTGTCGTCAACTTTGCCGCCGGTGGTGTAGCGACACCGGCTGACGCCGCGCTGATGATGCACTTAGGCTCTGATGGCGTCTTTGTCGGCTCTGGTATCTTCAAATCGGAGAACCCTGAAAAATATGCCAAAGCGATCGTTGAGGCCACAACCCACTATGAGGACTATGAACTGATTGGCCATCTGTCCAAAAACCTGGGCACGGCCATGACCGGCATCGATATTGCCACTTTGGAAGCCAAAGACCGCATGCAAGAGCGCGGTTGGTAAGAGATGAGGGATAGCAGCATGAAGGTGGGCGTTTTAGCGTTACAGGGTGCCGTCCGGGAACATATGAACATACTTGAAAAGTGCGGGGCAGAGCCTGTAGCGGTTAAAAAGGTGGAGCAACTTGATGATATCTTTGGCCTGATTATTCCCGGAGGGGAAAGCACCACCATTGGCAAATTGATTCGTCATTACGGCTTCCATGAACCTTTAATGGATAAGGGACAAAATGGTTTTCCTTTATTTGGCACCTGCGCAGGTCTGATTGTATTGGCCAAAACGATTGAAGGGTCGGAACAGCCACATTTGCCTTTGATGGATATCCATGTTCAGCGCAATGCCTTTGGCCGGCAGCGTGAAAGTTTTGAGACAGATCTTCAAATTGACGGGGTAGGGGATACCTTTCGGGCTGTCTTTATCCGTGCACCTTTGATTGTAGAGGCCGGGGAAGGTGTCCAAGTGTTGGCCCGGCACAATGGCCAAATTGTGGCTGCCCGTCAAAACAATCTGTTGGCCGCTTCTTTCCATCCTGAATTAACGGAGGATACCCGTTTTCATCACTATTTTTTGCAAATGGTTAAGGCCTATCAGCACAAACAGCCGGTTGAACTGACATAAAATCAGCAGGGCGGCGGTACGGGCAGTGCCTGCACCTCCGTCCTTTTGTACATAAGGAGTGAATGATAGTGTTAGATGTAAAACGGCTGCGAACCGATTTTGAAGCGATTAAAGCACGCTTGCAAACCAAAGGGGAAGATTTGAGCGAACTGGAGCGTTTTCCCCAAGTGGATGAAAAACGGCGGCAACTGATTCAAGAGGTAGAAGAGCTGAAAAGCAAGCGTAATACTGTCTCACAGGAAATCGGACGTTTGAAAATGGAGAAGAAAGAAGCCAACCATCTGATTCAGGAGATGCAGGAAGTTAATCAGCGCATTAGACAATTGGACGATGAACTTCGTCAGGTGGAGCAGGAATTGGAAGCCATTTTACTGTGCCTGCCCAATCTTCCCCATGAAAGTGTGCCGGTGGGCAGCTCGGAAGAAGAGAATCAGCTGGTACGTACGTGGGGAACAAAACCGGAATGGGACTTTGAACCCAAACCCCACTGGGAAATTGCGGAGAACCTGGGCATTGTGGATACTGAAGCAGCGGGAAAAGTGGCAGGTTCACGCTTTGTGTTTCTGAAAAGGCAGGGTGCCCGGCTGGAGCGGGCGCTGATCAACTTTATGCTTGATGTACATATTGAACAGCACGGTTACGAAGAAATGTGGCCGCCGTATATGGTGCACAGAAACAGCATGACAGGGACCGGACAATTGCCCAAGTTTGAGGAAGATGCCTTTAAGGTGGCTGATACCGACTTTTTCCTGATCCCTACAGCAGAGGTTCCTGTGACCAATTACCACCGGGATCAGATTTTAACAGCAGAAGACATTCCCAAAGCCTATGCAGCGTATAGTGCCTGTTTCCGTTCTGAAGCTGGGTCCGCCGGGCGGGACACCCGGGGCTTGATTCGCCTGCACCAGTTTAACAAAGTGGAGTTGGTCCGTTTTGTTAAGCCGGAAGATTCTTATGCTGAGCTGGAAAAGTTGACTGCCCATGCTGAAAAGGTATTGCAGCTTTTAGGCCTTCCCTATCGTGTCATGGAGATGTGCACGGGAGATCTTGGTTTTACTGCAGCCAAAAAATATGATCTGGAGGTCTGGCTGCCTGCAGCTGATACTTACCGTGAAATCTCGTCCTGCAGTAATTTTGAAGATTTCCAGGCCAGACGGGCCAACATCCGCTTCCGGCGGGAGCCCAAAGCCAAACCTGAATTTGTGCATACATTAAACGGCTCTGGGCTGGCTATAGGACGTACTGTGGCTGCCATCCTGGAAAATTACCAGGAACGGGATGGCCGCGTGCGGATTCCTGCTGCTTTAAGACCCTATATGGGCAATAGGACTCATCTGGAATAAGCTGACTAAAAAGCACATAAAATGACTCTACCCTTTATAAAAAAACACCAAAAGGTGGAGAATGGGCTCCCCTTTTGGTGTTTTTTGTCACTATTTGGCCTCACAGCGTCATTGACACCACCAATGTATCTAGGTAAAATACATGTGAACTACTGACAATATAGTAAATTTACAGAGAACAAGCTGATTTAACCCGATTATTAATTCTTTGTTATGTATATACAGGATGAACAGTTGAATAAATATATACAGCACGAGGCGGTAAGAAGGTGGTGGATGCACAACATGTCAGCATTATTGGAAGTAAGAAATCTTAAAACTTATTTCTACAATAGGAAGAAAGAATTACCAATCATTGATGGCATTGATTTTGACGTGAACAGAGGAGAAACGGTGGCCCTGGTCGGAGAGTCTGGTTCAGGCAAAAGCATGACAGCGTTTTCAATCATGAGGCTGTTGCCTTCCCCAGGTGGGAAAATCGTCGAGGGCCAAATTCTGTTTGAGGGGCAAGATCTTGTCCAGCTGAGTGAAGAAGATATGTTTAAAGTGCGAGGTAATGATATTGCCATGATATTTCAGGAGCCCATGACCTCCTTGAATCCCGTGCTGACAATTGGTGAACAAATTACCGAAGTACTGCGCTACCACAAAAAAATGGAGAAGAAAGCAGCCAGGGAGCGAGCTGTGGAACTTCTAAAATTGGTCGGTTTTGGACGGGCTGAGCAAATCCTGGGTGATTATCCGCACCGTTTGTCTGGCGGCATGAGGCAGCGGGTGATGATTGCCATGGCCATGAGCTGTGATCCTAAATTACTCATTGCCGATGAGCCGACAACGGCCTTGGATGTGACGATTCAAGCACAAATATTAGAATTAATGAAAAAAGTGTCAGAAGAATTCGACTCATCGATTATTTTGATTACCCATGATTTAGGGGTTGTGGCCGAATTGGCCGAGCGGGTCATTGTCATGTATGCAGGCCAAATCCAGGAAGAAGCCCCGGTTAAAGCGTTGTTTAACAACCCTCTACATCCCTATACATTTGGTTTGCTGGCTTCAATGCCATCCATTGAAGGTGGGTCAAAACGCTTGTACTCCATTCCAGGCAACGTCCCCTCCCCGGAAAATTTTCCCACAGGTTGCCGCTTTGCTCCTCGCTGTGCCAAAGCGATAGAAGCCTGCTATAAGACGCAGCCTGAGCTGAGAGAGATAGAACCAGGGCATAAAGTACGCTGTCATTTGTGCTAGGAAGGAGTGCACCGATGACGACACAAACACAAAGCCACGAGCCGCAAACAGCGCCAGAGTCAAAGCGATTATTGGAAGTACGCCATCTTAAAAAGCACTTCCCGGTCAAAGCCGGGGTCTTGCAGCGTACGGTCGGTTATATCAAAGCTGTTGATGATGTCAGTTTTCACATTGACCAGGGTGAAACGCTGGGCTTGGTGGGCGAATCCGGGTGTGGGAAATCTACCACGGGGCGAACGATTATCCGCTTGTATGAGCCGACCAGTGGCCAGATTATTTTTGGCGGACAGGATATTTCCCATCTAAGTGAGCGTCAGTTGCGTTCCATCCGGCAGGACATTCAAATGGTGTACCAAGATCCGTTTTCCTCTCTTAATCCGCGCAAAACGATCGGTACCATTTTGGAAGAGCCTTTCTCCGTTCACCGCTTGTACAGCAAAAAAGAGCGACAGGAGCGGGTGGAGGCGCTTTTGGAAAAAGTAGGTTTGAACCCCAGCTGGCGCAACCGTTATCCCCATGAATTTTCAGGAGGCCAACGGCAGCGCATCGGGATAGCCCGCGCCTTGACACTTCAACCCAAACTGATTATTGCCGATGAGCCTGTCTCCGCTTTAGATGTGTCCATTCAAGCCCAGGTGCTTAATTTGTTTGAAGATTTGCAGGATGAATTTAAACTGACCTACTTGTTTATTTCCCATGATTTAGGGGTCGTGAAACATATTTGTGATCGTGTCGGAGTGATGTATTTGGGTAAATTGATGGAGATTGCCGATAAAAACAGCTTATATGACGAGCCGCTGCATCCCTATACCCAAGCCTTATTGTCAGCTGTTCCACGGCCCAATCCAAACATTAAGAAAAGAGAGCGCATTATTTTGAAGGGGGATGTACCCAGTCCGGTTAATCCGCCTGCAGGCTGTGTGTTTCATACCCGCTGTCCAATGGCGACGGATCATTGTAAAACCAATGTCCCAGAGATGCATGAAGTTAAACCGGGGCATTTTGTGGCTTGTCATCTGTATCATGAATAGGCAACGCAATCATCGCTAGCCAGCACTTACTGAGTGAGATTCATTCTCATGCTTGGCTTTGCTAAAGGGGGGATGCCGTTTTCGCCAGACAGGTTCATTTGGGAATAACTTAATATTTGTGAATTCATCAGGTGGACAATTCATCGAGACTTCAAGAAGGGGGAAGTACGTGTGAAACTGAACAAACGCTTTATCATTCTGCTTGGTTTAATGCTCATTTTCTCCATGGCACTTGTGGCCTGCAGGGGGGAGGAAGGGACGGCTCCTAAGGACGATACGACTGGGGAAGCTAAAGAGGAAGCACAGGGAGAGGCGGCTGATGAACCTCAGTACGGCGGTGACCTGATCTACGGCCAAATCGGTAACCCGCAAGTGTTAAACCCAATGTATTCTCAGGATGCTGCCAGTGGTAACATTGAGGACTTGATCTTTGCTGGTTTGATGCGTACTAACGAAGAACTTGAAATGGTCCCCCATCTCGGTGAACCTGTAGAGGTGTCCGAAGACGGGCTGGAACATGTCTATCGTTTTTATAAAGGTGTTAAATGGCATGATGGTGAAGAAGTGACAGCGGATGACGTTGTCTTTACGTTCAGTATTCCTTTGCATGAAGATTATGACGGCCCGCGCAAATCTTATTTTGAGAATCTGGAATCCGTAGAGAAAATTGATGACTACACTGTAAAGTTTATCCTTAAAAGACCGGATGCGGCTTGGCCCGTTAATGCAGGATGGCCCTTGTTACCTGAACATATTCTTGGTGATGTGTCTGTCGCAGAGCTTGGCGAGCATACATTTAACCGCGATCCCATCGGTGCCGGTCCGTTTAAATTTGATGAGTGGGTTGAAGGGCAATATGTCCGTTTGGTGGCCCATGAAGACTACTTTGAAGGACGTCCGTACTTAGATAGCATTACTGTCAAAATCACTGGCGATACCAACGCCCAAGTACTGCAACTACAAACAGGAGATATTGATATGGGAGTATTCCCGTCAGAAGAATTTGCCACCGTTGAAACCTTTGATCATGTCAAGATTAGCCAAGTCTTACGTTATGCCTATAACTTCTTTGGCTTTAACTTCCGAAATGAGTTTTTCCAAGATCACAAAGTACGTCAAGCCTTTGCCTATGCCATTGATCGGCAAGCGATTATTGATGTTACTTTGGAGGGATACGGTGAAGTGGCTCATGGCCCTGTCAGTCCCTTAAGCTGGGCCTGGACGGATGACCTCACTGTCTATGAATATGATCCTGGAAAAGCTAAAACATTGTTAGCCGAGGCTGGCTGGGAGCCAGGTCCTGACGGTATCCTTGTAAAGGATGGCCAGAAATTTGAGATTGAAATTTTGTATAACGAGGAGAGTAATGCCCGTCGCACCACAGCGGTGATTATTCAGGATCAATTAGCTGAAATCGGTATCAAAGCGACTCCAAAATCACTGGAGTGGGGGGCTTTCGTGGATACCATCAATCCGCCTAGGCATGAATTTGACACGATTATCCTGAGCTGGAACTTGGGTACTGACCCCAACCCCTACCATATCTTCCACTCCGGGCAAATTGATGAAGGCTTAAACTATGGCAGTTACGTAAACGAAGAATTGGATCAGCTCATGGAAGCAGTTAATCTAGAAATGGATGAAGCCAAGCGCACAGAAAAACTGCACGAAATCTTTAAAATCTTGTCTGAAGACTTGCCTTATGTCTTCCTAAATTATCCCATGGAAAATGTGGCGTATCCGATCAACTTGCATGGCTTTATCCACCATCCTAGTGTACCGTTCTACAAAGCAGACGATTGGTGGCTTGAACAGTAATCTTAGTGAAACAAAAGAGAGTGGGGGGTTTTCACTCCCCACTCTTTTCCCCAAGACAAGCTGGACAGTAAAGGGTGCTAGAGATGACATCATATATCTTACGCCGTTTAGTCATGACCATTCCCATTTTAATTGGCATCTCCATTCTTAGTTTTGCCATTATGTACTTGGCACCTGGGGACCCGGCCAGCATGCTGATTGATCCAAACATTAAACCAGAAGACCTGGAACGTATGTCTGAGCGGCTGGGATTAAATGATCCTCCTCATGTCCAATATATGAAATGGGTGGGTCATATTTTGCAGGGAGATCTAGGCACATCCTTTATTCAGCGTCGGCCGGTGAATGATATCATCATGGAGCGTTTGCCTAATACCCTGGTGTTGATGATTGCCTCCTCGTTGTTTGCCATTGTGTTGGCTATTCCCTTTGGGGTGTTATCGGCGACCCGGCAATACAGTGTACTGGATTACTCGGTAACCACTTTTTCTTTTATCGGTGTGGCAACACCTAACTTCTGGCTTGGGCTGATGTTGCTCATGATATTTTCCGTTCAATTGGGGTGGTTTCCGTCTGGAGGCATTCATACCATTAACGTACCATTCAGTATCTGGGACCGGATTCACCATTTGATTCTGCCCATGATTGTGCTGGGCAGCTATGATATGGCCAGTTTGATGCGCTACACCCGTTCCAGTATGCTGGACGTCATCCGTCAGGATTACATCCGTACGGCACGGGCCAAGGGATTTAGGGAAAGAACTGTTATTTACAAACACGGCTTGCGCAATGCCATGATTCCGGTGATTACGATTTTTGGTTTAATGTTGCCGACCTTTATCGGTGGTTCTGTCGTTGTGGAAACATTATTCAGTTGGCCAGGAATTGGTCAGTTGTTTATTAATTCAGTCGTTCAGCGTGACTACCCGGTCATTATGGCCTTAACCATGTTTAGTGCCGTTTTGGTTGTCATCGGCAATCTGCTGGCCGATATCTTCTATGCCATTGTTGACCCGCGCATAGAGTACTAGGAGGTGCAGTAAAAGATGTCCCAAATTCATCAACATCTGCCTGCTCCTGCTACAGCAGAAGACCCAAAAGCGGTCACAATAGGAGAGCGGCGTTCGCTATGGTTAATCATTATTTCCAGGTTTTTTCAGAATAAGTTGGCTGTGGCGGGGTTGGTATGTCTGATCCTCATTATTTTGGCGGTCAGTTTTGCGCCATATCTGACACCGTATGAGCCTCATAAGCAAGACTTAACCAACCGTTTGCAACCACCAAGTGCCGAACATTGGCTGGGTACAGACCATGTGGGACGTGATATTTTTACCCGAATCCTGTACGGCGGCCGGGTTTCCCTGATGGTCGGCTTCTCGGCCATGGCCATTATGATTACCATCGGCACCCTGGTCGGAGCTATCGCCGGATATTATGGGGGACGCATTGATGCCATCTTGATGCGCACTGTTGATGTTTTTATTTCATTTCCAAGCATTTTTCTTTTGATTACCTTGGTTGCCTTTCTTCAACCAGGCCTGAGCACTATTATCTTTGTGCTGGCTATCTTCGGTTGGATGGGAACAGCCCGCTTGGTGCGCGGAGAATTTCTAACTTTGAAAAAGCGTGAATTTGTCCTGGCGGCACGGACGACAGGCATGTCCAATGTGCGTATCATTTTTAGTCAAATTTTACCCAATGCCATGGGGCCGATTATTGTAGCTGCTACATTAGGAGTAGGTAGCATTATTATGACTGAATCAACACTAAGTTTCCTGGGATTAGGTGTTCAACCGCCTACACCAAGCTGGGGTAATATGTTGACCGATGCCCAAAGCGTGACCATTTTCCGCACAGCCTGGTGGTATCCAACTTTTCCGGGACTCATGATTTTAATTACGGTACTGGCCTTTAACTTTGTGGGGGAGGGTTTACGTGATGCCCTTGACCCGCGTGTGATTGAAAAATAGAATGAAAAGGACACATGTACAAGCCAGTCTTTAAAGGACGTGAGTAAGATTGCCGGGTCAAGAAGATCATGAAAAGTGGATGGAGCAAGCCATTCAACTGGCTAAGCGAGCGGAATCCCTGGGGGAGGTGCCCATTGGTGCTGTGATTGTCAAAGACGGTACCGTGATAGGCACAGGCTATAACCGGCGGGAGATTGACAAGAGCCCCTTAGCGCATGCCGAGATCATCGCCATCCAAGAGGCTTGTGAGCAGCTAGGGGGTTGGCGGTTAACAGGTTGTGATTTATACGTCACTTTAGAACCCTGTCCCATGTGTGCCGGGGCCATTGTTCAAGCGCGCATCAAGCGAGTGGTGTATGGTACGGAAGATCCAAAAGCGGGTTATGCAGGGACCCTGTACAACACACTGCAAGATGAACGCCTGAACCATCAGGTGGAGGTTATTGCCGGAGTCAGGAAAGAGGAATGTCAACATGTATTGAAAGACTTCTTCCGCCGTTTGCGGACAGCAAGGAAAGTTGCCAAACGCTTGCTCACTGATGCAGGTGATGGGCAACAATTGGGCCTGGAAGGAAAGGATTAACACTTGTGTAATGAGCTAGCTTTCGTTATAATGTTAGTTACAGTTGCCATGCAACTGTGTCCAAACATGTTTATAAAGTTTGCTGTGCTAGACGGGGAGGTAGCGGTGCCCTGTAACCCGCAATCCGCTATAGCGGGGTCGATGCCTATCTGAGGTTTGCACTATGTGAGGTCTGGCTCATGTACGCGGTGTTGACGAAAGGGTCCTATGCAACGGAAGCCCATGAACCCCGTCAGGTCCGGAAGGAAGCAGCGGTAAGTGGGTATCTCCGTGTGTTGTAGGGTAGCCTTTTCCGAGCTGGCGGCATGAGTACGCTTGGGTAGTGCTTATCGAGGATAGGTGCACAGCAGTTAACAAACACCTGCAAATAAGGTGTTTTTTCTTTTTTTAGAGGTAGCGTTTGGCCAAAATGAGGTTAATCGCTTTTTTATCAAGCTAAAGTTTTGTATAATCAAAAAACAAAGGAATACTGTGAATAAACAGTTAGATTGAGTGAAGGGCAAAGCTACGGAAACGTAGTGACGCAAAGCTACAGGGGCTAAGGTTATACCAACTAAGCCAGCCAGCTGCCGTTTAGGGAACATATCCTTTAAACGGATATGTTTTTTGTTTAGCCTAGCCCTTAGCGCCATGTCGAATTTTATGGTATCAGGGAGGATTTTAACCAATTAAACAAGAAGTAAATAGATTGATAATATACATATAATGGTTGACATCGGCCTGTCTAGGTTTTGCCCGTTATGCTATGTTAAATATTACTTATATTTCAGGGCTGGCCAACGGTGAGACCATCGTAAAGGTAGGGGTTCAGATGACGTCAAGCTCACATGGATTACCTTCTATTCTTCACGCCCTTTTTTCCGAACAGATCTTTAACAATGCTCACATTGGACTCATACTACTTAATGAACAGGGCCATATTGTCTCTATCACCAAAGCCGCCGCTAAAATAATGGGAGATGATCCCGAAGTTTTTATTGGTCAAAACATTTTCCATCTTTTTAAAAATATACCTGAAGGCCGGCAATTAATCTCCAAACGGGTCTTTGAGGGCGTGACGATTCGGAATCAGGCCATGACATGGCATAATGGCCAGTGTTACTATGAAATTCTGGTGGACAGTTTTCCGCTCATTGATGAGGCCGGCCACCAACAAGGTGCGTACATATTTATCAAAGATGTGACAAATTTGCGCTCTTTAGAAAATCAAATCCATCGCAACGAACGGCTGGCCATGATCGGACAAATGGCAGCAGGCACAGCCCATGAAATTCGCAATCCCTTAACCAGTATCCGCGGTTTTTTACAAATATTAAACAAGACTTTGAAGGAACGCAACATGATGCGGGAAGTTGAATATACCAACATCATGTTGGATGAAATTGACCGGATCAATCATCTGGTGGGCGAGTTTTTGTTACTGAGCAAATCACGGGAGACCCGCTACGAAAAAATCGATCTGGCCCTGCTGATGAAACAGTTTTTACCTATTATTCAAAATGAGGCTTTATTACACGGTATAGAAGTTCAAACCAAAGATTTTGACAATCTTCCGCCCATTGTGGGTGATAAGGAGCTGTTAAAACAAGTATTTCTCAATATTTGTAAAAATGCCATTGAAGCAATGGGCAACCAGGGGCGGTTGACTCTCTCCCATCACTTCTTACCAGAAGAACAAATGATCAGTATCAATATTAAGGATACAGGTCCAGGTATACCACCTTATGTGATTGATAAAATTTTTGAGCCGTTCTTTACGACCAAGGAGGAAGGGACGGGTTTAGGCCTTTCTGTTTGTCAGCGGATTATCCATGATATGGGGGGCAAAATACGGGTTTCATCCAAGGGCTATGGCACCACGTTTCATATTTGTATTCCGTATTTGGATGTCTGAAAGGGAGATAGGGTTTCTTTCTACGGACGGAGAGCCCTTTTTTTGCATTTCTGTCCACGGTATAATAATAAGATAGTATAAAGAACAAGAGGTTTGAAACGGAGAGGTTCATCATGACGTACCAAGCGTTGTACCGAGTCTGGCGGCCCCAAACATTTGACGATGTGGTCGGACAAGCCCATATTATCCAAACGCTTAAAAACGCGCTTTCAAATCAGACGTATACGCACGCTTACCTGTTTACAGGTCCCCGAGGGACTGGGAAAACAAGTACAGCCAAGATTATGGCTAAAGCGGTCAACTGTGAACAGGCCCCTACGGATAATCCTTGTAATCAGTGTGCCGCTTGTCGCGGTATTACCCAGGGAACGGTCGTCGATGTGGTTGAAATCGATGCTGCATCCAACAATGGAGTGGATGAGATCAGGGACCTGCGAGATAAGGTGAAATATGCCCCTACTGAAGTCCGGTTAAAAGTGTATATCATAGATGAAGTGCATATGTTAAGCCAAGGGGCTTTTAACGCTTTGCTGAAAACCCTTGAAGAACCTCCTGCTCATGTCATGTTTATTTTGGCCACCACTGAACCGCATAAGATTCCGCTCACGATCATGTCCCGCTGTCAGCGTTTTGACTTTAAGCGCATCTCCCAGAAAGAAATGTTGGAACGTCTGCACATCATTTGTGCCGAAGAAGGCTTCCAGGTAGAGCAGGAAGCACTGGAGCTCTTAACCCAGGTGGCAGAAGGAGGTATGCGCGATTGCTTAAGCTTGCTTGATCAGGCTGTTTCTTTTGCTGATGGCGAGGTGACGGTCGCCGATGTGGAGACCATTACCGGCTCAGTGGCTCAGGAAGCTTTAATGGACTTGGCTGATTGCCTCATGCGACAGGAAACGGAGGAGGCGATCAAACGCTTGGGTCTCTTGCTTGATGAGGGGAAAGAACCGACCCGTATTGTAGAGGATTTGATCTATTTTTATCGTGACGTACTCTTGTACCGGCAGGCACCCGGGCTGGCTGAGGGTTTTCAGCGTTTACGGCTGACGGAACGGTTGAAGGAACAGATCCAAGCCTATCGGGATGAACACCTTTTTCAAGCTATTGAACGGCTCAGTCGGGCCCAGCAGGACATGAAATGGACACACCATCCGCGGATATTCTTGGAAGTGGCCTTGATCCAGTTGACCCATCACCTGGATGAATCTCTGCCGGAGCCAGCTGCTGGTGCCCACTCCCCTAGAGCGAGCGAAGAAATTGAGCAACTCAAGATGAGAGTGGATACCCTGGAGAAGGCCCTGAAGCGTTTGGGTCAGCAGGGGGGAGTGACGGCTGTAGGAAGACAAGAGGAGAGTGTGTCCAGGGCGGGCAGCAGAAGCCCCTCCTCGAGCGGTTCGTCTTTGCCCCTGGCCAAGCTGAAAGAGGTACTGAAAACAGCCAGCAAACCCATGCTGAAACAGTTGCTGGAGAAGTGGCCGGCCATTTTGGAAGAGGTTAAGCAGAAGCAAATTATGGTCCATGCCTGGCTGCGGGATGGTGAACCGGTGGCCTCTGGCCCTAGCTTTTTCTTACTAGCCTTCAAGAGTTCCATTCACCGGGAGACAACGGAAAAAGAAAGTCACCGCCAGCTGATTGAACAGGTTGTTCAGCAGTACTTGCAAACAGAGGCGCAAATGGTCACAATCATGTATAATGAATGGGAAGATCTTAAGCAGCAATTTATAGCAGAACATAAGGAGAAGAAGGCAGAAGGCCGGGAGGAAGAGAAACAAGATCCGTTTTACAGAGAAGCGGTCCGTCTGGTGGGTGAAGAACTGGTTGAAGTGGTTGATGGCCACCCCGGTAAGAATGAATAATCACAGAGGAGGTTTATGTCTATGAGAAATATGCAAAACATGATGAAGCAAATGCAAAAAATGCAGAAACAGATGCAAAAGGTACAGGAGGAATTAAAAGAAAAAACCGTTGAAGGAACCGCTGGCGGCGGCATGGTGACTATTACCTTAAATGGGCATAAGGAGCTGGTTGATGTCAGCATTCAACCTGAGGCGGTTGATCCGGACGATGTGGAAATGTTGGAGGACCTAATTCTGGCTGCCATGAATGATGCTATGAAGAAAGTGGATGAACTTGTGCAAAAAGATATGGGCAAGTTGACCGGCGGCTTGAATATCCCAGGCTTGTTTTAAACATTGGACAGACAGCATGAAGGGGGAACCTATGTGCATTACCCGGAACCCATTGCCAAATTGATTGAAGGGTTTATGAAATTGCCAGGCATCGGCCCTAAAACGGCCAGCCGTCTGGCTTTTTTTGTGTTAAGCATGAAAGAAGATGATGTGCTTGATTTGGCCAAAGCACTGGTCAATGCCAAGCGGGGGTTAACCTACTGTTCCATATGCCATAATATTACCGATCACAATCCCTGCCGGATGTGTCAGGATAAAGCGAGGGACCGTTCAGTGATCTGCGTGGTGCAGGATCCCAAGGATGTGATCGCCATGGAACGGACTAAGGAATATGATGGATTATACCATGTACTGCACGGGGCCATTTCTCCCATCGATGGTGTTGGGCCGGAAGATTTGACGATTCCGGATTTAATTAAACGCCTTGAAGATGAACAGATTGAAGAAATTATTTTAGCCACCAACCCGACAATCGAAGGGGAAGCGACAGCCATGTATATTTCCCGGTTGGTCAAGCCCATCGGACTTAGAGTGACACGGATTGCCCATGGTTTGCCTGTTGGGGGTGATTTGGAATACGCCGATGAGGTGACCCTGTCCAAAGCGCTGGAAGGCCGCCGGGAATTGTAGGGACATATCCCGGTAAGAAACAGTGCTGAACAGCCTCCCTTCTGCATAGGCTTGTATTAAGGGGGGATGTACATGCCTATGTTTCGGCGTCCGGTGCTGCGTAATGAGCAATACCGCTTAATGACGGCCATTGAGAAAGCGAGGGAAAGGATGACCCAACTTCACAAACGGCGTCTCTTAATGCCGGATGGGTCCACGGGTCAGGTTCCAATTTTGCTGGCCGAACTGCGCTACCGTTATCTGCTCTATCAAGCTCGGAAAAAGGGCTGGTCCAATATGTGGTACTTGGACTAAGAGGAGGGTAAAGGAATGGATGCCATCGGAATCAGTATGATCCTTGTCGTTTTTTTGGCCGTCATGTCCATCATGTTCCGTATGCGCGGCAGGGTGTGGCATTGGCTGGGCAGGGGGCTGGTGCAGTTGGTTATAGGTGTTTTTTTACTATTCGTCTTTAATCTGTTTGGCAGTTATGTTGATGTGTATGTACCTTATAACCTGATTACCATGGGCATTGCTGCCGTCCTGGGCATACCCGGTGTCTTGGCTCTGTTTGGAATCCAGTTGTTCATTATGTAAAGGGACTGATGTATATTTTGCCTTCCGGAAGGCAGTCTAATATGAAAACAGCGGAACAAGAGGGATGAGTGATGAGAACGTGGTGGTATGGCTGGAGAGAAGAAATCAAACACTGGATCCCTTTTCCACACCGGACGAGGGAAAGAGAGCTGGAACAAAGACTGGAGCTGCTCTTGTCAGCTCCGCCTGCCCTCCCTCGTCTGAACCCTGAAGAACAGTCAATGATTGGCTGGATAACTGAGCAAGTACAGCGGTCTAACCGGAACAATGTGACCCGTACACAGGCTTACCTTAACCTATATGAGGAGCACCCTGAACTGCATTGGGCTTACTTGGCTCATATGGTTTCCCGCAATGGGGGCTGGAAGATGACAGATTTAAAAGGAGATTTTTTTGCTCCTTTATTTTCCCTTAGAGAGGCCCGGAACTTTTTCCTGTTTTTGGAGCGCAGCAACTGGCTAATATTTCAGGATGCCTATCCTCAATTGCTGGTCTATCATGTAAGCAAGAAAACGAATACCCCTTTGTTTCATTTGTTGCCTCATTTCAGCGTCTCGGTCTTTATGCAGGCAATGTGGCCCTGGTTTTGGGAAAACAGGAACAGCCAACTCTTAACCCATGCCCTGATCGTTAACGAGCAACACTATATTGAGCCGCGCATTGTCACTCATCCCTATTTCCGGGAAAAGGTCTTTCAGTCCATCAAATACCAGGCCCAGGCTTTGTTTCACCTGAATCACATTCTATTTCCGTACACAAGAGAAGACGAGCACCCGGGCCTGGCAGGCACCATTGTGCAAGACTTTCTGGATGTACATGACCGCATTGCAGTAGGCCAACATTTATACGCCATCCTGTTCCAAACTCCTGGTATCCATGCTCACATTTGGGCTTGGGTTTCTCAAACACCTCACACAGGATCACGGGCCGATTATTGGCCTCATCTGTTTACACCCCAGCGTCCACAAAACAAGCTGACCGGGGAGAAACAGAAAGAAGCACAAGTGCATGCTCATGCCTCTTTCGTTTACAGCCCTCACTTAGTTCAAGCTTGGCCGGATTATAAGGAGCATCCTGCGCCGGGTGATGAGGATTGGTGTACAAGCACAGAGGCACTGCACCCTCTGTTTCGGGAAGTAAGTCCCGAGCCGTATGACATTGCTGATGAATATGTGTTTATGCTCAACAAACTGGAATTATTGAATAATTGGTTAAATTAGGTATACTGTCCGTTCCCTTTTCCCATACTGATAACATAGAGTAAAGTAGATGAGAGGAGAGGGGAACAGTAAGATGAACAAGCACATATGTGTCATTTGTGCCAATCCCAAAACAGAAGGCATCACAATCTGGCATCATTTTATTTGTCGCCAATGTGAGGCAGAGATTGTGTCCTGTGATGTGACTGATGAAAAATATCCGTTCTTTATCCGCCAGATGCGCAAGATTTGGATGAAAGAACATGCCTGAGCGTTAAGCTAAAAACAGGGACGTTAGCAGGTCTCTGTTTTTTAATGTGGAATAAAGTACAGAGATGATAACCACAACCATCAAGCTTAAAAGGAGAGCCCAGTATGACCAAGCTTAACCAAGCAGTATTGTTTCAGGCCTTGATGGAAAAAGTGAAAAAAGATGAGGCAAGATATCATGTTCCCGGACATAAGGGCGGACATGTTTTTCCTGCGGAAGGACGAGATGTTTACAATGCTGTTTTAAACATCGATTTAACAGAGTTGGAAGGGCTGGACAACCTGCATGATCCCCACGGAGTGATCAAACAGGCCCAAGAAATGGCCGCCCGCCAGTTTGGGTCTGATCTCACTTATTTCCTGGTGGGTGGCAGCACTGTGGGCAATCTGGCCATGATTTTAGGCTGTATTGATAAGGGAGATGTGGTGTTGGTTCAACGTAACAGCCATCAGTCTGTTTTCCACGGACTGAGTCTGGCCGAAGCCCAGTGTGTTCCCCTGCAGCCTGAAGTGTGTTCCCGTTTTCAGGTGGCACAAGGGATCAACCCCGACCATTTTGAGCATGTTTTACGCCGCTATCCCCAAGCGAAAGCCTGTATATTAACCTATCCCACCTATTATGGCTGGGCTGGAGCTGGCCAGTTTGAAACAATTGTGCGCATTGCCCGTCAACATGGGTTAATGATATTGGTGGATGAAGCCCATGGGGCCCATTTTGGGCAACATAAGGGTGTTCCTCCGTCTGCCTTAGCGCTTGGGGCAGATATCAGTGTCCAATCCACCCATAAGATGTTAGGCTCCATGACAATGACCTCCATGTTACATATCCGCCGCGGGCGCGTACCGGTTGAAGATGTGGAAGATTACTTGCATCGACTGCAATCCTCAAGCCCCTCTTACCCCCTGATGGCTTCCCTCGATCTGGCTCGTATGTTTTTAAGCCGGATGACCCATAGCGATTGGGAAAAAGCACTGGCCGCTGTGCAGCACTTGCGTGAGGAGATTGGCGCATCGGGCAGTTATAAGGTCAGTGAGGGATCTCCCAAGGAGCGGGACCCGTTTAAGCTGGTTTTACAACCCACGTTTTCCATGAACGGTTACGAGCTCCAACAAGCCCTCCGGCAGCATGGGATAGAGGTTGAACTGGCCGATCCTTGTAACGTTTGTTTAACGATGTCTTTGGTTCCCAATCCCGAGTGGGATGACCGCCTGCTTAAAGCGTTATCCGCTATTTCTGCCGCCTATGGTCACCGGGAAGGTCATGCAGGCACGGACAGTGGCAAAGCAAACATGTGGCCCCAGGTTCAACCTGTTCCGGTGGCCATGAAAGTATACCGGGCCAAGGAAAAGGAACAGGTGCCTTTGTCACAGGCGATCGGACGGCAGGCGGCAGAGATGATTACCCCTTATCCTCCCGGAATTCCGCTCTTAATTCCTGGGGAAACCATTAGCCAAGGGCATATCTCCGCCATTTCCGAACTGCAGCAGGCAGGGGTTTATTTCCCGGGCAAACAAGGGGCGGGGAGGCTGCAAGTTTCAGTGGTTAAAAAGAGTGCAATTTAAGACTATACAATCGCTCAGTTTCTGATTATGATAGTATCAAACCCTTTAATGGAGAAAGGAACATGATCTGTGGCAGGCTTATTTATCACCTTTGAAGGACCGGATGGTGCAGGAAAAACAACACAGTTAAAACTGCTGGCTGAAGCATTAAAAGCAAGCGGCTACGATTGTATAGTGACCCGGGAACCGGGAGGGACAGTGATCAGTGACCGCATTCGTGCTATTATCCTAGATCCAGAGCATCAATCCATGCACGCCCCCACGGAAGTGCTGCTGTATGCCGCTTCACGGGCCCAACATGTACTGGAGAAAATTAACCCTGCACTGGAACAAGGCAAAATCGTGCTCTGTGACCGCTTTGTGGATGCCAGCATTGCCTATCAGGGGTATGGTCTGGAGATTGGAGAAGCGCAAGTGAGAGCCATTAACCAATTTGCCACACAGGGTTTGCTGCCTCATAAAACCTTCCTGTTAGATATTTCTGCTGAAGAAGGACGCCGCCGGCTCGTTGAACGGAAGCAAGCTGAGTTTAAACAGGGACTGGACCGGATTGAACAAAAAGATTTGGCTTATCATGAACGTGTCCGCCAGGGATTTCTCCAGCTGGCCGAACAAGAAGCGCGCATCAGTCTCATCGATGCCAGTCAGCCGGTCGAGGTGATCCATCAGCAGATATTACGGGAGGTCAGGGCATTGCTCCATGTCAAGGAGGAAAATGATCGTTAGAACGAAAGGTTTCTGACTTCATGGATATCCAGGTATGGCCGAGATTGTAAGGAGGTTGAGCACAATGAAATTGATCATTGCCGTTGTTCAGGACAAGGACTCTAATCGCTTGTCCCATGCGCTGGTTAAAGCCGACTTTCGCGCCACCAAGCTAGCCAGCACGGGAGGGTTTCTCAAGGCGGGGAACACCACGTTTTTAATCGGAGTGGAAGATGAAAAAGTAAGTGGGGTTCTGGAGATCATTAAAAGTAATTGTAAAGCCCGGGAACAGCTGGTCGCCCCTGTTTCACCGATGGGAGGCAATGCGGACTCCTATGTGCCCTACCCTGTGGAGATACAGGTGGGGGGTGCCACTGTTTTTGTTGTCCCCGTTGAACAATTTGAGCAGTTTTAAGTTGAACAGTTGTAAGGTGTGATCAGAGTGGAGACAATCATTGACCTGCAACCTAGAATTCGCCGTTTTATTGAAACAGTGCTTGCTAAAAACCGCTTGGCCCATGCCTATTTGTTTATCGGCCAAAAAGGGTCGGGCAAACGGCAGCTGGCGACAAAGTTTGCCCAGCGCCTGCTGTGTAGTGAAAGAGATCATCCCCCGTGCGGCCGCTGTTCAGCTTGCCTGCGTATCGCCCATCACAACCACCCGGATGTACGCTGGATTCAACCTGAAGGTCAATCCATCAAAATTGACCAAGTGCGTGAGATGCAAAAAACATTTACCTACCGACGGGCGGAGACAGAGTGGCGGGTACTGATTATAGACCGTGCTGATACCCTGACCCCTCAGGCGGCCAACAGTTTGCTCAAGTTTATGGAAGAACCCCAGCCGGGTACCATCATCTTACTCTTGGCAGAAGACCGGGAATTGATACTGCCCACCATTCGTTCACGCTGTCAAGAACTTATTTTCCAACCCCCTACACCGGAGCAGCTAAAACAGGTGCTGACCCAGCAAGTTGGAGAAGCACAGGCCACGCTAGTTTCCCATTTAACAGCAGATTTGGAAGAAGCTACATCCCTTTGCCAATTAGAGTGGTTTGCAGAGTTAAAACGAGTAGTGCTACAATTAATAGAAGATTGTGTGCGGGGACGGCCCCGTGCCATGTACCATATTCAAGACACCTGGCTTAAAGTGGCCAAAGAAAAAGAACAAACGGATATAGGCCTTGATTTGATGTTGTTTTGGTATCGCGATTTATTATATATAAAGCTGGATATGGAAGAAAAAATCGTCTATATCGATCAGCGCGAGCGCTTGCGCGAACAAGGACTAAGCCTATCCCGAGTGAAGATAGCGACGGCCATGGAACACATTTTGGAAGCCAAACGCCGGCTTAAGGCCCATGTGCATCCACAGTTGCTATTGGAACAGTTAGTGCTTCGTCTTCAGGAGGGGTAAAGATGTACAAGGTGGTAGGGGTTCGCTTTAAAAAGGCTGGAAAAATATACTATTTTGATCCGGGAGATCTTGACATTAAGAAGGATCAATTTGTCATTGTGGAAACGTCCCGCGGGATTGAGTACGGCAAAGTGGTCACTTCCATTAAAGAAGTGGGAGAAGAAGACGTTGTTTTACCCTTGAAAAAGGTGATCCGCGTGGCAACAGCCGAGGATAAGCTGCAAGTGGATAAAAATAAAGCGGCCGCTGAAGAAGCATATGATATTTGTTTAGAGAAGATCGCCGAGCATGGGTTGGAGATGAAGCTGGTCGATGTGGAATATACATTTGACCGCAACAAGGTGATCTTTTATTTTACAGCAGATGGGCGGGTCGACTTCCGCGAACTGGTGAAAGATTTGGCGGCCATCTTCAGAACACGCATTGAATTGAGGCAAATCGGGGTCAGGGACGAAGCCAAAATGCTTGGCGGCATAGGCCCTTGCGGACGCATTTTATGCTGCTCCTCTTTTCTGGGGGATTTTGAACCCGTCTCCATTAAAATGGCCAAAGAACAAAATTTGTCTCTTAATCCTGCTAAAATATCCGGATTGTGCGGACGGTTGATGTGCTGTTTGAAATATGAGAACGACCAGTATGAGTCGGCCATTAAAGAACTTCCGGATATTGGGGAGGAAGCGTTCACCCCCCTTGGAGCTGGCCGTGTTGTAGGTTTAAATATCCTGGAAAAACTCATTCAGGTCGAACTAAAGGAAACGGAGCGCGTGGTTGAATTTGCCCTAGATGAGCTCATTGACCATCAGTCTCAACAGAAGGCGCTCCCTTCCCAGGCAGAAGGTGCGCCAAGCTAGGCCCAGTATAGTATGATCTGAGCAGGAAGGGCTGATGGGGGTGGAGGATGTGGATCAGCATAAACAGAAGTTGTTTGAGCATGTCTCTCAACTTGAACAACAGTTGGGCAAGATGGTAGAGGAGCTGGAAGCAGTCAAGGCTCATATTGCCCACCTTGTCGAAGAGAATCATGGTCTGATCGTGGAAAACGAGAAGCTTCGCCAGCGGTTGGAGCATAAGCTGGCTGAGGAGGCTCATACTTCCTACCCGGAACAAGACAAACAGGGAACGAAAAAGAGAAAGCCGGTTGGGGAGGGGTACGATAATTTGGCCAGGTTATACCAGGAAGGATTTCATATTTGCAATTTGCAATTTGGCACCCTGCGTAAAGAAGGGGATGATTGCATGTTTTGTTTATCCTTCCTCAAGAAGTAGGAGAGTCTGAGGAGCAGACTCTTTTTTTGAGAGCATGTGCAACCCATAATCTGGGAAACAATGAGCCCGAGACAGTGAAAAGGAACGAGGCCTAATGGTTCATTTAGCAGACGACGAGCGCTTGGATTTCTTACCACTGAATCATTTAAAAATCATCCAAAGCCAAACTGTATTTTCGTTTTCTATGGATGCCGTTTTGTTGGCCCAATTTGCCTATCTGCCGCTCAAAAAAGGAAAAGTGATGGATCTGTGTACAGGAAACGGAGCTGTGGCTCTGATGTTAAGCACGCGGACCCAAGCGGCCATTGAAGGTATTGAAATTCAGGAACGCCTGTATGATATGGCCGTGCGCAGTGTCCGCTTAAACCACAAAGAGAAGCAAATCACCATCCATCACCAGGATTTAAGAGAGGCACAGGCCCGCTTTGAGCTGGGCAGCTACGATGTGGTCACCTGCAATCCCCCTTATCTTCCTGCCCACACCGGTCAGACAAACGTCAACGAACATTACGCCATCGCCAGACATGAACTATACTGTACCCTGGAAGATATTTTGTCTGTATCGGCCGCTTTGTTAAAGCCCAAAGGGCGCTTGGCCCTTGTGCACCGTCCCAGCCGCTTGGCGGATATCTTAACTTTACTGCGGCGCTACCGTTTGGAGCCGAAACGCATGTGCCTGGTGCATCCCAAGGCGGACAAACCGGCCAACATGGTATTGGTGGAAGGGATGAAAGACGGGCAGCCCGACTTGCGCTTGCTTCCACCTTTAATCGCTTATACGGCTGACAATGAATATACTCCCCAAATGAAAAGGATCTATTTTGGTGAGGAGACATTGCTTTGAAAGGACGTATGCCATGATGTGGTCCCAACTCAGCTACGAAGACCAGGACAAGGGAGTATTATATCTGGTACCGACTCCCATCGGTAACTTGGAAGACATCACCTTGCGGGCTTTGGAAACCCTGAAAACCGTAGATTACATTGCTTGTGAAGATACGCGCCGGACGCGTAAGCTGCTCCAGCATTTTCAGATTGAGCAGACACTGACCCCTTATCATGAACATAACAAACATCACAAAGCCCCCCGCCTCCTAGAAGATTTAAAGCAAGGCAAACGCATTGCCCTGGTTACTGACGCCGGGATGCCGGCTATTTCAGACCCCGGACAGGATCTTGTGCAACAAGCCGTGGAGGAACAGATCCCGGTGGTCAGCCTGCCTGGCGCCACTGCCGGTCTTACTGGCCTGGTCGCCTCAGGTTTGTCCACCCGCCGTTTTTTGTTCTACGGTTTTTTGGACCGTAAGTCCAAAGTGCGCCGGGAACAGTTAACCGCGCTTTCTGCTCTGCCCTACACACTCATCTTCTATGAAGCTCCCCATCGGCTGCAAGAGACTTTGGGAGATATGGTGGAAATGTTGGGTGACCGCCAAGCTGTGTTGGTCCGGGAGCTCTCCAAACGCTTCGAAGAATATGTCCGGGGAACTCTCGGCGAACTGTGCCACTGGGCACAAGAGAAAGAGGTGCGGGGAGAATTCACGCTCATCGTAGACAAGGCGAAGGAGGAACAGCTGCAAGCTATTGATGTCCAAGAAGCTGCCCCATGGTGGGAAAACAAAACCGTCACGGAGCATGTAGAGCACTATATTGACCAAGGATTTACTCCTAAGGCGGCTATTAAGCAAACAGCCAAAGAACGGGATCTTCCCAAGCGGGAGGTTTATCAGCTTTATCATGGTTTGGGGCCGTCTCTTGAAAGAGGGGAATAAAAAGCAAAAAAACCATGTTGACGTGTGATGCCACGCTAACATGGTTTTTTAGTATCTGCCGCTTATTTTGTTTCCTGTTTTTTCAGATATTCTTCAAATACGGGCAACAGCTGGCGTACTGCCTCAGGACTTAGAACCATTTTGCCATCATTGAGCACCAGGTTGTCTTCACTGATTTGTCCGGTAACCATACAGGCCATGCGAGGTTCATACTTTCTAAGGATAATTTTTTCCCCATCTACATAAATTTCAAGGGCATCTTTTTCGGCGATGCCTAATGTGCGGCGAAGTTCAATCGGAATCACTACCCTCCCCAGCTCGTCCACTTTGCGGACAATGCCTGTGCTTTTTAACATACTCTAATCCCCTCTCCTCATTTTAGAAATTTTTAAAAAAAACCATAAGCAATGTCAACTATCCTGAATGTCTTAGCCACATAATACCAATATTAGAGGAACAAGTCAATCACTTTTTTTACAAAAAAAGAGGTTTTTCAACAAAAAATACGATTATTCGACAATTATTCCGGTGATGTAAGCGCTTTATGTTTGCCTGCTTGACAAAAATGAGCATGTTAGGTATATTCTAGGCAAAACAAGGAAACGACATAGCAGACTGGTATTATTTTGCAAGTGAATCATGTTGGTCTCAATGAACAGATGAGTACATGCCAGCCATTTATCACAGAGAGCCGGGGGAGCTGAAAACCGGTATAAATGGGGCATGGAAGATGGTCTGGGAGAGCTAATATCCGAGGGTTGAGTGTTGTGGATGAAGTCCTGAGGGTGTTACGTTGCCCCGCGTTAAGGGGACAGTCCTAGACTGGCTGAGCCTGCTTTTGCGAGAAAGCAGGGAAAAAGGGTGGTACCGCGGGTGACTCCCGTCCCTTTGGGGATGGGGGTTTTTTATTTGTCGATAGTTGGACTCCATTAATTGCTGGTTGGACGAGCAGGTTTTAAAGTACGAGCTGGAACAAGGAGGTCTTTACTGTGAGTAAGCAAAACAAGACTTTTTATTTGACAACCCCTATTTATTATCCATCTGACAAGTTGCATATCGGCCATGCCTATACCACGGTGGCAGCCGATGCCTTAGCCCGGTACAAGCGGCTGAGGGGATATGATGTCATGTATCTGACCGGGACTGATGAGCACGGGCAAAAGATTGAGCGCAAAGCACGGGAGAAAGGTGTTTCGCCCCAAGCCTTTGTTGACGAGATTGTGGCAGGGATTAAGGATTTGTGGCAACAGCTGGACATTTCTTATGACGATTTTATCCGTACAACCGAAGAGCGGCACAAGCGTGTCGTACAGAAGATTTTTCAGCGCCTCGTGGATCAGGGAGATATTTATTTGGATGAGTATGAGGGACTGTATTGTACGCCCTGCGAGTCCTTCTGGACCGAACGGCAAGCGGAGGACGGACACTGTCCGGACTGCGGCCGGCCGGTGGAGCTGGTACGGGAGAAAAGCTACTTCTTCCGCATGAGTAAGTATGCGGACCGGCTGTTGAAGTATTACGAGGAAAATCCAGATTTTATCCAACCGGTTTCACGGAAGAACGAGATGATTAACAATTTTATCAAGCCGGGGTTGGAGGATTTGTGTGTCTCTCGTACTACTTTTGAGTGGGGCATTAAAGTCCCCAACGATCCTGAACATGTCATTTATGTGTGGATTGATGCATTAACCAACTATATTACGGCTCTTGGTTACGGGGCAGAGGATGAGGCACTTGGGCGCAAATTTGACAAATACTGGCCGGCCGATGTACACATTGTGGGCAAAGAGATTGTCCGCTTCCATACCATCTACTGGCCGATCATGCTGATGGCTTTGGATCTGCCGTTGCCTAAAAAGGTGTTTGGACATGGCTGGCTGCTGATGAAAGATGGCAAAATGTCCAAGTCAAAAGGCAATGTGGTCGATCCCGTTTCGCTGATTAAACGTTATGGTGTGGATCCATTGCGCTATTATTTGCTGCGGGAAGTGCCCTTCGGTTCAGACGGGGTGTTTACACCGGAAAGTTTTGTGGAGCGGATGAATCATGATCTGGCCAATGACTTGGGTAATCTGTTAAACCGTACCGTGGCCATGATTAACAAGTACTTTGACGGTGCCATTCCAGCTTATGTTGCAGGAGCAACGCCCTATGATCAGTCGTTGGCAGAGAAGGCTAAGGAAACAGTGGCCAAAGTGGAAGAAGCGATGGACAATATGGAATTTTCCGTAGCTCTGTCGGCCATTTGGCAACTGATTGGCCGCACCAACAAGTATATCGATGAAACAGAGCCGTGGGTGTTAGCCAAGGATGAAACCAAAAAAGGGCAGCTTGGCTCTGTTCTGTATCATTTGGCTGAAGCGCTGCGTCACATCTCTATTTTGATCCAGCCGTTTATGACGCGCACACCAGCCATGATTTGGAAGCAATTGGGTATCCAAGAGGGAGAGTTGACCACTTGGGATAGCCTGAATCAGTTCGGCTTGTTACCCTCAGGGATCAAAGTCCAGCCGGACAAGCCAATTTTCCCCCGCGTGGATGTCAAAGAAGAGGTTCATTATATCTTAAAAGAAATGGGAGCCTTAACGCAGGATGAACAGGCAAGAAGCGCCTCGGATAACGAACAGGACAAACAAGGGCGTCAACAGGAAGAAAAGACCCCGCAAATCACCATTGACGAATTTGCTAAAGTGGAGTTGCGCGTGGCGGAAGTGATTCAAGCCGAAAAAATTAAGAAAGCAGATAAACTGCTTAAACTGCAGTTGGATCTGGGGACAGAACAGCGACAGGTGGTTTCCGGCATCGCCCAGCATTACCAGCCGGAGGAGCTGATCGGCAAAAAAGTGGTGTGCGTCACCAATTTAAAACCGGTGACCTTACGTGGTGAGCGATCTGAAGGCATGATTCTGGCAGGAGAGGAAGGCGGCCAGCTGCAGTTGGTGACCATTGATCAAGACCTCCCCAACGGTGCCAAAGTGAAATAGACAGATATGAGAGGGTGTCTGCCACCCTCTTTTTCCTCTCTAGACCGAAGAAAGGCTCAAAGGAGGTTTAACATGCTTTTTGATACACATGCACACATTAATGATGCCCGGTTTGATCAGGACCGGAGTGAAGTGATTGAACGGGCTCGAAGAGAGGGTGTCTCTCTGATCGTCAATGTGGGTTACAACCATCAAACCATGACAGACACCATTCGTCTGGCTGAGACCTATGATTTTATTTATGCCGCTGTGGGCTGGCATCCCCATGATGCCAAAGACTGCGATGATGACGCTTTCAAGCGCATTGAACAATTGGCCAGTACCCATCCCAAAGTGGTCGCAGTCGGGGAAATGGGGTTGGATTACTACTGGGACAATTCACCCCGGGATGTCCAGGCCGAGGTATTCCGCCAACAGATTGACCTGGCCAAGCGGGTTAACAAACCGATCATTATCCATAACCGGGAAGCTGATGCAGACGTATTGGCCATTCTCAAAGAGGAGGGAGCTGCGGAAGTAGGCGGCATCATGCATTGTTTTGGCGGTGATAAGGAGCTGGCCCGCCAATGTTTGGAGCTTAATTTTTATATTTCATTTGGCGGCCCGCTTACTTTTAAAAATGCTGAATTACCCAAAGAAGTGGCGCAGTATGTCCCTCTGGACCGCTTGCTGATTGAAACAGACTGTCCTTACCTGGCGCCCCACCCCTTGCGCGGCAAACGCAATGAACCGGGCTATGTCCGCTATGTGGCTGAAAAGCTGGCCGAGCTGAGGGGGCTCAGTGTGGAGGAGATCAGCCGCGTCACCCTGGAGAATGGCAAACGCCTGTTTAGACTGAATGAGAACAAAAGAAATGAGTGTACGGAATGAGAATCAAAGAAGTGATTGTGGTAGAAGGACGCAATGATACGATAAAAATTCAGCAGGCCGTGGAGGCAGACACGATTGAGACCGGCGGCTCTGCCCTTAATGCAGAGGTGCTGGAACGCATCAGGCTGGCGCAAGAGCGGCGTGGCGTGATTATTTTGACCGACCCGGACTATCCGGGGGAAGCGATCCGCCAACAAATCTCCCAGGCTGTTCCCGGTTGCCGGCATGCGTTTATCCCCAGGGAGCAAGCCCTGGCCACCAGCGGCAAGTGCGGGGTGGAACATGCGCAAGTGGAGGTGATCCGCCAAGCCTTGAAGGAGGCTCGGAGAGTCAAGGAACGGGCAGAGAGCGAAGTCTCTTGGGAACAGCTGGTCTCCTCCGGTCTGGTGGGCGGAAACAGGGCAAAGGTAATGAGGGGAAAAATGGGTCAACAGTTAGGAATCGGCTATGGCAATGCCAAACAATTTTATAAGCGGCTGCATATGTTTGCCATCACCAGGGCTGAATTTGAGGCGGCTTTACAACAGGTACTGAAGGAGGTGCCCCCGGCTTGAAAGAGATTGCCAGTCCAGGAAGAACCAAAATGCTGCTGGAGAAGTACGGTTTTTCCTTTAAAAAAAGCTTGGGTCAAAACTTTTTGATTGACACGAACGTTCTCCGTACAGCGGTGAAAGCGGCTGAAGTGGATGAAACAACGGGTGTGATCGAGGTCGGTCCGGGGATCGGTGCTTTGACCGAGCAACTGGCCAAGCAGGCTGGCCGTATAGTGGCCTTTGAAATTGACCAGCGTCTCCTCCCCATTCTCCAGGAGTCTTTGCAACCTTATGATAATGTGCGTATTATCCACCAGGATGTATTGAAAGTTAACCTGAAGGAGGTTGTGGAGACCTACTTTGAAGGAATGGGCAAGATTAAGGTGGTGGCCAATCTGCCTTATTATGTTACGACGCCGATTTTGTTTCATTTTATTGAAAGCGGGCTCAGGTTTGAGCATATGGTGCTCATGGTACAGAGAGAAGTGGCTGACCGTCTTACCGCTAAGGCTGGGAGCAAAGATTACGGCTCCCTGACCGTGTGTGTACAATATTATGCTGAGCCACAGTTGATTAAGGTGGTGCCTAAAACCGTTTTTGTACCCAAGCCCAAAGTGGATTCAGCACTGGTTAAACTGACCTTAAGAACGGAACCGCCTGTGCAAGTTGCTGATGAAACCTTGTTTTTTAAAACCGTCAGAGCATGCTTTCATCAGCGGCGCAAAACGTTGCTCAACAATTTATTGCATCAGTTGATCGATAAGAAGCGCAAAACAGAGCTGTTAAAGGTGTTGGATGAATTGGGGATCGCTCCCACACGCCGGGGGGAAACATTGACCATTGATGAGTTTGCCCGCCTGGCCAACCGCTTGCAGACGCTGGTTGACTGAACAAAAAAACGGAGCGGTATAGGCACCCTCTTCTCCCCTGGGCATAAGATAGAGCAGGGAGGGGTAGGGATGACATTTCAAGTTGGTGATATTGTTGCGCGCAAATCATATGGAGCTGATGTTCACTTTCGGATCGTCTCCATTGATCATACAGGCACCATCGCTGAACTAAAAGGCATTGATATGCGTTTGTGGGCCGACGCCCCCCTGGACGATTTGGTTCACGTGGATGAAGAAGTTCGGGGTCGGGTCAGGGAACGGGAAGTAGAACAAACGTCCAGTTCCGTGAAAGAATTAAAAGAGAACAGAGAGATGGGGGATAGCCTGTTTAAGCTCCCTGGCCGTGTCCTGCACATTGACGGAGATGCGAATTATTTAAAAAAATGTCTTTCTTTATACCGGGCACTGGACATCCCCGTTTACGGCGTGCATATGGCTGAAGAGGAAATTCCGGATCGTATTTATACCCTTTTGACGTATGTCAAACCGGATGTACTGGTGATTACGGGGCACGATGCCTACCTGCGTTCACGGGGGGACAAACATGAGTTGAAGGCCTACCGCCATTCCCAGTATTTTAAACAAGCGGTTCAAGTGGCCAGGCAATTTGAGCGCAACCGGGATAATCTGATTATTTTCTCCGGTGCATGCCAATCCCATTTTGAAGCACTGATTGAGGCGGGAGCCAATTATGCGTCTTCTCCCGACCGGGTCAATATTCATTGCCTGGATCCCGTTTACATTGTGGAAAAGGCATGCTATACTCCGATCGACCGCATTATTGATTTAAGACATGTGTTACAGTATTCGGTGACCGGAAGCTCCGGGCTGGGTGGTATTGATACGCGGGGGACGTTTCGGCAGGGGTTGCCCAAAATTGCCTATGAAACCTGAATTGTCCGAGATCGGTCACTTAAACAGGTTATTTGAAATAAAATTGTTGTTGACAAAGGAATTGTCCAGTTGCTATAATTAACAATTTATTTGACTAAACAAGACCACCGTGGTATAATAATATCCGTGAGGTGGTCAATGTGGCAAAAAATGCGTTAATCGACATTAAACGCAATCTTGACCAATACATTGGTCGACGCATTACCCTGAAGGCCAACGGCGGACGGAGAAAGACCATTCAGCGCTCAGGGGTGCTTGAAGAGACATATCCATCCGTCTTCATCGTAAAACTGGACGAAGATCAACATGCCTTTAAACGTGTTTCTTATAGTTACGCCGACATTCTGACAGAAACAGTGGAGCTCACCGTCTGTGCAGATAATGACAAGCAGATTAAAATTACTTACAACCAGCAGTAGACCAGGTCTACTGTCTTTTTTTGCTTTGAAATTGGGCTGCCTTATATTTGCTATTAAGCTGTCCTTATAATTACCGACAGGCAGGTGATACTAAACACGATCGTTTCTATCGCACCCGGGAGGGATGATCTGTGCCGAGACGCCGTGGCGTGATGTCTGAGCAGTTGAAGGAAGAGATAGCCAAAGAGCTGGGCTTTTACGATGTCGTCCAAAGGGAAGGTTGGGGCGGCATCCGTGCCCGTGACGCCGGAAACATGGTCAAACGGGCCATTGAGATAGCTGAACAACAGCTGGTTCAAAGCAGACAGTCCAAATAATCTGCATCAGGCATAGGCAAGCAGAAGGAAAGCGACCCAAACTGGATCTTGACCATCAAGATAGAAACGATCAGGCCGGGGCTAGGCTCCCCGGCTTTTGACTGTGCAAAAACGTGAACTTCGTGATAAAATGGTTTAACGGTGACGCTGAGAAAGGATATTGGAGCGATTATGGATGACAGTGTTGATGAAAGCACCGGCAAAAATTAACCTGACCTTAGATGTTTTATATAAACGGACAGACGGTTATCACGAAGTGGAAATGGTGATGACAACCATTGATCTGGCCGATCGTCTGGAACTTAAACCCAGGGACGACGGGAATATTGTGGTGGAAACCTCAGCCAGTTTTGTGCCGGCTGATGAACGCAATCTGGCTTATCAGGCAGCTAAGCTGATGCAAGAGCGCTTTGGCGTGGCCCAGGGTGTTTCCATTGCGATCGAAAAACATATTCCAGTAGCGGCCGGTTTGGCGGGGGGCTCAAGTGATGCAGCCGCCACGATAAAAGGGTTGAATCAATTGTGGCAATTGGGCTTAAGTACGGAAGAAATGGCCGCTTTGGGGGCTGAAATTGGCTCTGATGTCTCCTTTTGTGTCTATGGGGGAACGGCTTTGGCCACAGGACGTGGGGAACAGATTACACCTCTGCCCGGGCCGCCGCCGTTTTGGGTCGTGTTGGCCAAGCCGCCCATTGGCGTGTCAACGGCTCATGTCTATCAGCATTTAGATTTGTCCCGCGTCAGTGAGCGTCCCCGGGCCAAGCAGATGATCCAGGCTCTCTCGGAACAAAATTTCCTCTTGCTGGTCCAAAGTTTGGGCAATGTGTTGGAAACGGTGACGTTGCAAAAATATCCAGTGGTCAAGCATCTCAAACAGAAGATGGTTGAGTTTGGAGCAGATGGCGTGCTCATGTCAGGCAGCGGCCCCACCGTTTTCGCTCTGACGCAAAAAGAATCCCGGGCTCAGCGCATATACAACGGGTTGAAGGGATTTTGCCACGATGTCTACATGGTTCGTTCAACAGGTGCGTAAAGACACACCCTGTTATTGGCCGGCGAAGCCGCTGAACTTGTTAAAGCCGTATAAAAGTGGTATATTAGCCTCAAATATTCGGGTTTTGGGAGGCATTCCGGTGAAAAAACTGAAACGAAGCGCCAGATTGGCTGATATGATGCAGTATTTAATCAGACGGCCCCATCAGCTCATCCCCTTGACCCTGTTTAAAGAGCGGTACCAAGCAGCCAAATCTTCTATTAGCGAGGACTTGCAGATCATTAAGGAAACAATGGACATGAGTGGATTAGGTGAGTTGCTGACGGTGCCTGGTGCGGCTGGAGGGGTGAAATATATCCCTGCTGTAGATTTAGGGCGTATCAAGAGCTGGGTGGAAGAACTAAGAGCAGGGCTGGAAGATCCCGACCGTTTGCTACCCGGGGGTTATCTGTATATGAGTGACTATCTGAGCCAACCCCAAGTGGTCAACCGGATCGGCCAAATTTTTAGCTCACAGTTTCGGGATAGCAGTGTAGATTATGTGATCACCGTCGAAACGAAGGGCATTCCGCTGGCTTATGCCACCAGCCAGTATCTTAATGTCCCCTTTGTGATTGTGCGCCGGGACCACCGGGTGACAGAGGGTTCAGTGGTCAGCATTAATTATGTCTCCGGTTCAACCAAGCGCATCCAAACCATGTCCCTTGCCCGCCGCAGTATGAAACCAAACAGCAAAGTCTTGATTGTGGATGACTTTATGAAAGCGGGCGGCACAATTAGGGGGATGATGGATCTGCTGAAGGAGTTTGAAGCGGAAGTGGCAGGAGCTTGTGTGTTTGTGGAATCTTTGGCCACAACGGAGAAGCTGGTGGAAAATGTTTACTCATTATTACGTTTAGGTGACGTGGATATTAAGGAGAGAACCATTGCCATGCAATTAGGCAGTATTTTTGATCATGAATTATAACAGGGAGGTTGTGCAAGATGAGCGAATTGAAAAAAGTTGAAACACAGGAGGCACCGCGAGCAATCGGACCTTATTCCCAAGCTATTCAGGTTGGTTCGCTGGTGTTTACCTCAGGCCAAATTCCGCTCACGCCAGACGGGAAGCTTGTGGAAGGTGATGTACAGGCCCAAACGAGACAAGTGCTGGCCAATTTGGAAGCGGTGTTGAAGGCAGCCGGCGCCACCTTGAATGACGTGATTAAAACAACGGTGTTTATTAAGGATATGGACGAGTTTGCCCAAGTCAATGAAGTGTACGGCCAGGTTTTCGGAAATCATCAGCCGGCCCGTTCCTGTGTGGAAGTAGCCAGACTGCCTAAAGATGTTAAAGTTGAAATTGAGTGTGTGGCCCGCATTCCGGAGAAGTAGATAGGCGTGCCCCAAACAGGAGTTTCCCAAAGCGGAAACAGATTGGGTCTGGGAGCATATCATTACCTCAAAAAAATTTAAAAAATTTAAAGGAAATGAGCAGGAATTTTGCCACCTGTGTTGAAATGATAAAGCATAAATCATGATCATTTTGGCAAAAGGTGGTGTTTTCTCGTGGAAGTGACTGATGTCAGACTGCGGCGGGTACACACCGAGGGACGGATGAGGGCGATTGCCTCCATTACCATCGATAACGAATTTGTCGTTCATGATATCCGGGTCATCGATGGTAACAACGGCATGTTTGTGGCTATGCCTTCCAAACGCACACCAGACGGTGAATTCCGTGACATCGCCCATCCCATTTCTTCTGCAACCCGTGAAAAAATACAAAAAGCGGTCCTGGCCGAATATGAGGCCCAAGGAGAAAGAGAAGAATTAGAAGCTGGTGCTTCCTAAAAGCAGGTGCTAGATCAAGTTGCCCTTGTAGCCACCTGGCCAATGATGTTGGCTCAGGGTGGCTTTCCCTGTTTTGTAGGCATGAAGATCTGACGGTCAAGTTAGGTCTTCTTTTTTTATGGCATGTTTACATATTTTGATTCCTTGAAAAAGAGATGGGATTAAGCTATAGTCAATATCAGAAATGATCCGATTCTGTATGTGGAGGTATATGATGGACCAGACCAATGCTGTGATTTTAGCTGCGGGAAAAGGAACCAGGATGAAGTCAAAATGGCCCAAGGTGCTTCATCCTGTTTGCGGCAAACCCATGGTGCAACACGTGATTGATGCTGTGCATCAAACCGCTGCGAAAGCGAACATTTATGTCGTGGTGGGCCATGGAGCAGAACATGTCCGGCAGGAGCTGGGTGAAGCGTATACATATGTGATGCAAGAGGAACAGTTGGGCACCGGTCATGCCGTGCTGATGGCTGAACCTCACTTGAGGGAAGTGCACGGGCAGACATTGGTGTTATGCGGGGACACGCCGCTGATCACCACTCAAACCTTGCAAGCCTTTTTAGAAGCGCATGAACAGGCCCAAGCCGCAGTCAGCATCCTGACGACTATTGTGGATGATCCTGCGGGATACGGGCGCATTATTCGTGATGAACAGGGACATGTCACAAAGATTGTGGAGCACAAGGATGCCACACCTGCCGAACAGCAGGTGAAAGAAATCAACACGGGCATCTATTGTTTTGACAATCAAAAATTAATGTATGCCTTATCCCGTATAACGAATGATAATGCACAGGGTGAATATTATCTGACAGACTGCATTGAGGTGCTGGAGAAGGAAGGGGAAAAAGTTGCCGCTTACATCACCCGGGATACAGAAGAGATTATGGGTGTCAACGACCGCGTAGCCTTGGCTCAGGCAGAAAAGGTCATGCGGCGGAGGATTAATGAACGGCATATGTGCCAGGGCGTGACCCTGATTGATCCTGAGCAGACTTATATTGGTCCCGATGTGGTCATTGGTCAGGATACAGTGATCTATCCGGGTACTGTGCTTACTGGACGAACAGTGATCGATGAGGATTGCCAGATTGGCCCCTATACAGAACTGGCCAATGTAGAGGTAGGGAAGGCTGCCACCATCGCTCACTCCAAGGCGGTGGACAGCCGGATCGGTGAAAAAACCCAAGTGGGGCCGTTTGCGTATATCCGGCCTGGAACCACGATAGGTAACGGGTGCCGGGTCGGCAATTTTGTAGAGGTTAAAAATTCAGTTGTAAAAGATGGGGCGAAAATTCCCCATTTAAGTTATGTGGGTGATGCGGATATCGGGGAAAGGGTCAATATGGGCTGCGGTTCTATCACCGTTAATTATGACGGCAGTCAGAAACACCGCACGGTGGTGGAGAATGACAGTTTCGTAGGGTGTAATGTCAACCTGGTTGCCCCGGTTACCATCGGAGAAGGGGCTTATATTGCTGCAGGCTCAACCATTACCCATTCAGTCCCGGGCCACAGCTTGGCTATTGCCCGAGAGAGGCAAACAGTGAAAGAGGATTATGCCCGCAAACTGAAGCAAGGCAAGCAACGTCAAGATGGTTAAAGACCTGCTGATAGCAGACAAAAAATGGATGTTGGAGGTTTAAGCAGAACAATGCCACATTATCGTGATCCTAAATTGAAAGTATTTACCTGTAATGCCAATCCCTGTTTGGCTGAAGCGATTTGCGAACATATTGGCGTGCCTTTGGGCAAGGCCAACGTGACCCGTTTCAGCGATGGTGAGATTCAAGTTCACATCAATGAAAGTGTACGTGGCGCAGATGTGTTTGTCATTCAGTCCACCAGTGCCCCTGTCAATGAACATTTGATGGAGCTGTTGGTGATGGTGGATGCACTTAAACGTGCCTCGGCCAAAAGCATCAACGTCGTCATCCCCTACTATGGATATGCACGCCAAGACCGCAAGGCCCGGGCCAGAGACCCCATTACGGCCAAGCTGGTAGCCAATTTGATTGAAACCGCTGGTGCATCACGGGTGATCACCATGGATCTTCACGCCACCCAAATTCAGGGATTCTTTGATATCCCCGTTGACCACTTGTTAGGTGTACCCATTTTGGCGGATTATTTTTTGACCAAAAACCTGGAAGACATTGTTGTCGTCTCTCCGGACCATGGCGGTGTGACCCGGGCCAGAAAGTTGGCTGAACGTCTGAAGGCGCCGATTGCCATCATTGACAAGCGCCGTCCCAAACCCAATGTCGCCGAAATTATGAACATTGTCGGGGCCGTGGAGGACAAAGTGTGTATTTTGATAGACGATATTATTGATACGGCCGGCACCATTACCCTGGCTGCCAATGCTTTGGCGGAAAATGGCGCCAAGGAAGTGTATGCCTGCTGCACGCATCCGGTCCTTTCAGGCCCGGCCATTGAACGCATCCAACATTCCAAAATCAAGGAGCTGGTGGTGACGGATACCATCCCTCTTCCCGAGGAAAAGCAAATTGAAAAAACCCATGTGCTCTCCGTGGCACCGCTCATGGGCGAAGCAATTATCCGGGTGCATGAAGAGCTGTCAGTCAGCAAACTGTTTAACTGATACAGGCCTATTAGGGGCGTAGGCCCCATCAAATGCAGGACAAAGGTTTGGCATCCTTTCAGAACGGGAATAGTAAGTATGAGTTTAATGTTATGAGGGGAAGGTGAGCCAAACCATGTTAACCTTGCGTGTTGATGAAAGACAGGACTTGCGCAAGTCTGTCCGCAGAAAATTGAGACAGTCTGGGAAGATTCCAGGGGTGGTATACGGCAAAACAATCGGGAGCAAGCCGATTCAGGTGCCGGAAACTGAGCTGGTTCAACTCCTGAAAAAACATGGTAAAAATGCTGTGATCAGACTCGAGCTTGACGGAGCAAAACCAACAGTGATGATGGGGGAGCTTCAAGTAGATCCTCTCAAAGATGATCTGTTGCACGTTGATTTCTTTGAGATTAAAATGGATGAGGAAATGACGGTTAGTGTCCCGGTGGAGATTGTTGGTGAGTCTGCCGCTGAAAAGAAGGGCGGCGTCCTGCAAAAGCAATACCAAGAGATTGAAGTGAAGTGCTTGCCCCAAAATGTTCCTGAATCCATACAGGTGGATGCGGGCGGTTTGGATATTGGTGACAGTATAACTGTGGGAGATCTTCAGTTGGACGAGGGCGTGGCAGTGGTACTCGAGCCTGATACGGTGCTTGTCTCCGTCGCGGCGCCCACACCTGAGCAAGGGCCGGTGGATAAAAACACAGACAATGAAGAACCCCCGGAATTGGTTGAGCGCCAAGAGGATGCGGAAGAATAAAACGTTATACACAGAAGGGAACAAGGCGTAACCATCAAGGTTGCGCCTTAGATACGTAGAGGAGGTTTTGGTGTGAAGTTGGTAGTAGGCTTAGGCAATCCGGGTCCCAAATATGAACAGACACGGCACAATATCGGTTTTTTGACTGTGGACCGTTTGGCTGAAAGGCTGGGCGTTGCCATCACCAGGGAGAAGTGGCGCGGCCTGGCGGCGGAAACTTCGGTGAGAGGCCAAACAATACTGCTGTTCAAGCCTTTGACTTATATGAACCGCTCCGGTGAAGCTGTCGCGGAAGTGGTCCGCTTTTTTCAATGCGAGGCTGACGAGGTGCTGGTGATTTATGACGATTTGGACTTGCCCTTTGGGACCATGAAGTTAAGAATGAAAGGCGGTCATGGGGGACATAACGGCGTCCGTTCTGTGATTGACCATTTAAGCAGTCAAACCTTCAAGCGCATCCGCATGGGCATCGGACGGCCTGAGGATGGGGATGTTGTTAATTATGTGCTTAGTCCCTTTCATCCACAGGAACGGGAGCACCTGTCCGAATTTATTGACAGAGGAGCAAGTGCAGCGAGAGATTATTTGGAGACAGGGGATTTTTCCCGGGTGATGAATGTATATAATCAAAAACAGCGCTGAATTTCTGGCAATTGTAGCACTGAAGCAGGAATGTTTCGTCCGCTGTGGAGGCATACTAGAATTAACATTGTTTTGTAGGGGGATGACGATGTCTGTCCATTATGTATGCCGCCACTGCGGGATAAAAATAGGTGAAATTAAAGCCAATGTGTCTGAGGTGCAGCTGGGATTTCATACCTTAAGCCCTGAGGAAAAACAGGAGATCTTGCTTTATCAGGAGAATGGTGATATAGTAGCCCAAGTAACATGTGAATATTGCCAGGAGGCCATTGAACGAAATCCGGAATGGCTTCTGTTGCATAAAATACATCATTGAAACGGCTTTCCGGCTTCTGTTTTTTTAGAGGAACGGAGAGGAGGCAAACATGAAAGAGCTGATTCAGACTTTTAGCCAGGGAACTGATTTCCAACATGTGCTGACCGCCCTCCAAAATGGGATTAAAGAACAACTGGTTACCGGGTTGAATGGGTCTTCAAGAACCCTGTTTATGAGTGCCCTGTTCCGGGAAAATCATGAAGCGCAATTAGTGGTCACACACAATTTGCATCAAGCCCAAAAAATCTATGAAGATTTAATAGAGTGGCTGGATGCAGACTCTGTTTATCTGTATCCTGTCAATGAACTGATCTCCTCCGAAATTGCCACGGCCAGTCCAGAATTTAAACGGCAGCGGATTGAAGTGTTAAATAAGCTGGCCTTGGGAGAGAAGGTCGTCGTCATTGTCCCCTTAGCCGGTTTGAAGCGCTTGCTTCCTCCCCCGTCTGTGTGGAAGAAAGCGCAGCTTTCTATTGCCTGGGGAGAGGAGATTAACTTAGAAGAGCTGCAGGAAAAGCTATTGGTCATGGGGTATAAGAGAGTGGAAATGGTAGAGTCAGAGGGGGAGTACAGCATCCGCGGCGGCATTATTGATATTTATCCGCCTGCCTTGGCTCCTGTCCGCATTGAGTTGTTTGATACGGAAGTAGACTCTATCCGTACCTTTGATATCGACACCCAGCGTTCCACAGAAAACATCCAAAGTGTCACCATCGGCCCCAGTGTGGAGTGGATCTTATTCGAAGAGCATTATCAGTTCGGGGCCCAAAAAGTAGAAGAAGCTTTAAAAGATCAACTGGCCAAAGTGAGAGATGAAGAAGTTAAAACCAAACTGTCCGAGCACATAGGCTGGGAAATTGAGCAATTGCGCCAAAAAACCCCGTTCCAAGGGATCTATAAATATATGTCTTGTTTTTACGGCCAGCGTACAACCTTGGTTGATTATTTTAGACCAGGGTCTGTTGTCATTTTAGACGAACCGACCCGTTTGGTGGAGGCAGAGACCAATTTCCAGCGGGAAGAAACGGAATGGAAAACGTTGATGATGCATACCGGGGAATTTTTGCCTGAGCTGTCCATCTCTATTTCCTTTGATCAATGGAAGGAAAAGGTTAGAAAACCTCTTATTTACTTGTCGCTCTTCTTACGTCAAATTCCCCAGGCCAGCCCGCAAAATATTGTACATTTTACGTCGAAGCCGATGCAGCATTTTCACAGCCAGTTTCCTGTTTTGGAAGCAGAGATTAACCGCTGGCAAAAGAACAGACATACCATTGTTTTTCTGGCCGGGGATCATGAACGGGCTGAACGCATGGTGCGCATTCTGGATGACTTCAAGATTGAAGCCAGAAAGTTAAAACAGGACGCGCCTCTTGTGGAGGGGATTCCTGTCGTGATGGTCGGGCGGATTCAGTCCGGTTTTGAACTGCCCACCCACCGGCTGGCAGTGGTGACCGAAGGTGAGCTGTTTACCCAGCAGAAAAAGAAAAAGTCCCGTACCCAGACCCAAGTTTCCAATGCGGAGCGGATCAAAAGTTATACGGATCTGAATGAAGGGGATTATGTGGTTCATATCAACCACGGGATCGGCCGTTATGTGGGTTTAAAGACATTGGAAATTAATGGTGCTCACAAGGATTATCTGCACATTCAATATGCCGGAGATGACAAATTATACGTTCCGGTTGAAAATATTGACCAGGTCCAAAAATATCTGGGCAGTGAAGATAAGGCCCCCAAACTGTATAAATTAGGCGGCAATGAGTGGAAGCGCGTCAAAAGCCGTGTGCGCTCCTCTGTACAAGATATTGCCGAGCATTTGCTTAAATTGTATGCCAAACGGGAAGCCACGCCCGGTTATGCTTTCAGCCCTGACACGGAGATACACCGTGAATTTGATGCCATGTTCCCGTACGAGGAGACACCTGATCAAAAGCGGGCCATTGAAGAAATCAAACAGGACATGGAAAAGCCTCGTCCCATGGATCGTCTCTTGTGCGGTGACGTAGGCTATGGCAAAACGGAAGTGGCCATTCGTGCTGCCTTTAAAGCAGTGATGGACGGCAAACAGGTGGCCGTTCTGGTGCCCACCACCATTTTGGCCCAGCAACATTATGAAACCTTTAAGGAGCGGTTTCATGATTTTCCAGTTGAAATTGATGTGTTGAGCCGTTTCCGCAGCCGTAAACAGCAAAACGAAACAGTAAAAAAAATTAAGAGTGGTGTCGTGGACATCATCATCGGCACCCACCGTTTGCTTTCTAAAGATGTGCAATTTAAAGATTTGGGCTTGTTGATCGTGGACGAAGAGCAACGCTTTGGAGTGACTCATAAGGAGAAAATTAAACAACTGAAAGCCAACGTGGATGTGCTCACCTTGACCGCCACTCCCATCCCCCGGACATTGCACATGTCCATGCTGGGGGTGCGTGATCTGTCTGTGATTGAAACTCCTCCGGAAAACCGTTTCCCCGTACAGACGTATGTGGTTGAGTATCAGGGCGCACTGGTACGCGAGGCCATTGAGCGGGAACTGGCCCGGGGTGGCCAGGTCTATTTCGTCTACAACCAAGTGCAGGGGATCGAACGCAAGGCGGAAGAGATACGGGTCCTGGTACCCGATGCCAGGGTAGCAGTGGCTCACGGCCAAATGAAGGAAACAGAGCTGGAAGCTATTATGCTCGATTTCTTGGATGGGGAATACGATGTCCTGGTCAGCACCACCATTATTGAGACAGGGGTTGACATTCCCAATGTCAACACGCTGATCATCTATGATGCCGATAAGATGGGGCTGTCCCAGCTGTATCAGTTGCGCGGGCGTGTTGGCCGTTCCAATCGCACTGCTTACGCTTACTTTACCTATCAGCGAGGCAAAGTGTTGTCCGAAGTGGCTGAAAAACGCTTGGAAGCGATCAAGGAGTTTACGGAGCTCGGCTCCGGATTTAAGATCGCCATGCGCGATTTGGCCATCCGGGGAGCGGGCAACTTGCTGGGCGCTGAACAACATGGCTTTATCAATTCCGTCGGCTTTGATCTCTATTCTCAAATGTTAAAAGAAGCGATCGAGGAACTGAAAGGAGAGCGTCCCCAGGAAGAACCGGTTGAATTGGAGATGGACATACACATCGATGCCTATATTCCCGAAGATTATGTCATAGACGGTAAGCAGAAAATTGAAATGTACAAAAGGGTGGCAGCAGTCAATACATTACAAGATGTGCAAGAGGTGGAAGAGGAATTTATGGACCGTTTTGGCGCTCCGCCTCCCCCTGCCCGCCGCTTAATTAAGCTGTCCAAACTGAAAGCCTATGCCAAACGATATAAATTTGATACGGTTGTGTTAAAGGATCAGGTGCTGAAGATGCTGTTTCATCCCTCCCAAAATGATAAAATAGATGGGGGCCAATTGTTTAAACTGGCCAGTCAATATGGACGCAAAGTGGGGCTCATTTCCGATGTACAGATCGGGATCACGGTGAAAGTGAAGGGCATGAGCGAAGACGAATGGCTGGATTTAACACTGGACCTGTTGGCCCAAATGGCTGAAGCCCATGTGATTAAAGGAGAGGAAAATAATGTTCACAGCAACCAACTTGAACCAAGAGGGGAAAAGCAGGCACTATAAGCGCCTTCGGCGCTTTGGCTTGCTGTGTCTTGTTTTGCTGTTAACGGTGACCGCCTGCGGTAACCGGGAAGAGACAGAAGAAACAAATAACGAATCCGCTGATCAGGCCCAGCTGACCATTGAATTTCCGGAAGTGGACCGTGAAGGTTTAACTGAGGATCATGTGGTAGCCACCTATGATCAAGGAGAAATTCGCGGTGACGAATTGGCTCACTATCTGGCCATTCAAGCGTTTATGCAGCCGCATGCGGACATTAATGACCCGGAAATAAGGAAAACTTTTGTCCAGTTTATGGTAGCTGAGCGGCTGATTATGGCTGAAATGGCGGAAGCCGATCTGGACTGGGCGGAAAAGGAAGCTGAACAGCTGTGGCAAGATGTGCAGCTGGCTTATGATCAGGAAACATTAGAGCGAGCCTATGAGACGTTAGACATCAGTGAAGATGATGTGAAACAATACCTGCGCCGTTATGCGGTGATGCAGCAATATTTCAGGGAGAAATTAACTGAAGAGGAACGGACCAAGGCCAGTGTGCGCCACATTTTGATCTCTACAATGCATGATTTGAGTGAAGAGGAAGCCAGACAAAAAGCGTATGATCTGTACACGGAACTGGAGCAGGGTGCTGACTTTGCCGAGCTGGCCCGGGAGCATTCCCAAGATCCGGGCAGCAAAGAGAACGGCGGTCTGTATGAAGATGCACCTGTCGTGCTGTGGGTGCCTGAGTTCCGACAAGCGACACTGGAGCAGGAGATTGGTGAAATCGGCAAACCGGTCCAAACGGATTACGGTTTTCACATTATTAAAGTGGAAGCGCGTTATGTGGCTGAACTGGATGACATGGAACCTGCCGAGATCAGCCAATTGACCGGGCAAAAGTTTGTCCATTATCTTGAACAGGAATTGCCGCAACATATTCAGGACATTAATTTATAAGACGAACCAAAGGGGGCTGATGCTCCCTTTTAATCTCTTGCTTAAAAACCTTCGTTTTCTTGTCCATCGATGCATATGTTTTGCCAGCCAACAAATAATATGGAAAAGCGTTTATTCCAGTAATATCTTGCACAGTCAATTGATACAACATCATGGAAAGTGAGGGCATCAAGATTATGAAAGCAACTGGGATTGTTCGTCGAATTGATGATTTAGGCAGAGTGGTGATTCCGAAGGAAATCCGCCGCACGTTGCGCATTAGGGAAGGCGATCCATTGGAGATTTTTGTGGATCGCGACGGGGAAGTGATTTTAAAGAAATATTCTCCCATTGGCGAGCTGGGTGACTTTGCCCAGGAATATGCCGATTCGTTATACGAAAGTTTGGGGCATATCGCCTTGATTTCTGACCGGGATTCCATTATTGCTGTTTCTGGGGCATCGAAAAAAACCTATATGGAAAAAGGGATCGGTGACATCGTTGAAACCAGCATGAATGAGCGCAAAACAATCGTTGAAAACACCAAGGGAACCCATGAAATCTGCAAAGATATGCGCGAAGAGTATGCAGCATTTTGTATCGCACCCATTATCGCCGGCGGGGACCCGATTGGTTCGGTGATCCTGATCAGTCAGAAAGATGGCGTTGCCATGGGTGATGTGGAAATCAAGCTTGCTGAGACGGCAGCCGGATTTTTGGCCAAGCAGATGGAGCAATAGGATGCAGGAGGCTGTTGACCCAGGTCAACAGCCTTTTTTTCTCTTGTCTGTGCGAATGATGTTTATGATATAATGTGATCAGTTTGACATGAGAGGGGACCCCCAGATGAACGGGCCTAATCCGACCAAGCAGCTGATGAAGGGAACAGCGATTCTGGCTGCGGCTGCTTTTTTGTCCAAACTGCTTGGTGTTGTCTATAAAATACCTTATCAAAATATCACCGGTGACATTGGATTTTATGTCTATGAACAGGTTTATCCCATTTACATGATCTTGCTGACACTTTCCACAGCAGGTGTGCCCATCGCCATTTCCAAACTGGTGGCTGAACGTTTGGCCGTCGGTGATATTCCAGGCGCCAGAAAAGTGTTTAAAGTATCGGCGGTCACCTTACTGATCACGGGCCTTTTTTTCTTCATCCTGCTTTACACCGTTGGCGCACCGGTTTTGGCCTTGTTAATGAATGATCCTGATTTGGTTTTGCCTATCCGAAGCGTCTCCTTTGCCTTGCTGGTTGTGCCTGTCATGGCCTCCATCCGCGGTTATTTTCAGGGGCATCAAAACATGATGCCTACGGCGGTGTCCCAAGTGGTGGAGCAGGTCATCAGGGTAACCACCATCTTGGTACTCAGCTACTGGTTCATTTATCACAATTATAATGAGTACTATGCCGGAGCGGGAGCCGTTTTCGGCGCGTTTACCGGGTCGGTGGCGGCCTTAATTGTCATGCTGTTGTACTGGCGCAAGAATGCCAAAACCCAGCGGCGGCTGGCCCAGGCAGAAGCAGTCCAGGATGGAGAGAGAGAGACGGAAGCTCCCCCTGTCACTGCCCAACCAGGCCAAGAGATTCCTGAACAGGCGGAAACCTCTTATGCCAAGCTGTCCTTCAAGCAAATTTTAAGGCGCGTTGCGGCCTATGCTTTGCCGATCAGCTTGGGGGCACTCGTCTTGCCATTATTTCAGCTGGTGGACAACTTTACCATTCCCAATATGCTCATTTGGACAGGATGGATTAGAGATGACGCTTTTGGTTTAAGAGGGGTCTATGCCCGGGGATGGCCCTTGGTGCAGTTTGCCGCTTTTTTTGCCACGGCGCTTGCTTTGGCCCTCGTGCCCTCCATCTCTGAGGCCAAAGCCAAGCGTCAACATCAGCAGATCAGCAGGCGGACAGAGTTTGCATTGAAGCTTACTTTTGTGGTTGGCTTGGCTTCAGCATGCGGACTGGCAATTTTGGCTAAGCCCATTAACATTATGTTTTATACGAACACAGAAGGGACGCTAACCATTGCCATTCTGGCCTTTGTGGTGATCTTCTCCACATTGGGCATTACCAGTGGAGCCATTTTGCAAGGCATGGGTTATGTGACCCTCCCTGCCCGTCACCTATTGATCGGCGTGGGGGTTAAGTTCATTTTTAACCTCATTCTGCTGCCGTTTTTTGATATTAAAGGTGCTGCCTTCGCTTCTGTTGTGGGATATATGGTGGCCGCACTGCTCAACTTGTGGGCCATTTTTCACATCATTCCTGTCCGTTTGTTTAAAAAGCAGATCTTGTTACCGCCGGTTTATGCCGTCAGCGTCATGGGGGTGTGTGTCAGCTTGACAATGGTGGGACTAGAGTATGGCTTACCAGCTGCCTTACTCCATGAACGTCTTGTGTATGCTGTGGTCACCTTCAGTGCGGTGCTGGTGGGCGTGATCATTTACGGTGTCTCGTTGTTGCGCTTTGAAGCCATTACTCGCAGTGAACTGGCACTTATTCCCAAGATCAATCGTTTTATCCCTGTTTTGGAAACCTTAAAGATTTTAAAAAAAGAAGACCAGAACAAGACAGGAAAAGAAGCAAGTTCATAAAGCATAGGAAGGAGGTGTGTGGATGGCGACCATTCATATTCTGGGATTGGGAGCTGGAACCAAGGCCCAATTGCCGCTTGGGGTGTATGAAACGCTTAAGCAGGCCCAGCCTCTCTTTGTGCGGACAAAGGACCATCCTGTGATGGCTGAGCTGGAAAGAGAGGGCCTGACTTACCGCTCCTTTGATGAGGTGTATGAACGGCATCCCCATTTTCAAGTGGTGTATGAGGAGATTGTCAATTGCCTGCTCGAAGAAGCTAAGCGGCAAGGGACGATTTATTATGCTGTCCCCGGCCATCCTCTTGTCGCTGAACAAACAGTGCACATGCTGCTCAACCAAGGGAGTGAGAAAGGGGTCACGGTCCATATCGGCGGAGGCCAAAGCTTTTTGGATCCTTTGTTTGCCCGCTTACAGATTGATCCAAATGACGGGTGCGTCCTTCTGGATGGGACCTGCTTGACCCTGTCTCAGCTTAATCCCCGTTTGCACCACATAATTACCCAGGTCTATGATCGTTTTGTGGCCTCTGAGGTGAAGTTGACCCTGATGGAGCTCTATCCCGATGATTACAGTATTACTGTGGCCACAGCTGTGGGTGTCATAGGGCAAGAGCAGTTGCTGGAGATTCCTCTGTATGAACTGGACCGGGTGCTTGACATCAATAATATGACGGCCGTCTATGTGCCGCCTGCTACAGATGAGCAGGTGTTAAACCGGTTGTATGATCAAGCGCGGGATATTTTCCGTACCTTGCGCGGGCCAGACGGCTGTCCATGGGACAAAAAGCAAACCCATGAGTCTCTGAAAAAGTATGTGCTTGAAGAAGCCCAGGAAGTATGCGAGGCTATCGATGCGGGGGACGTGGATCAGCTAAAGGAAGAACTGGGAGATTTGCTACTGCAAGTTTTCCTGCATGCCCAAATTGCAGAAGAAGAGGGTTTGTTTAACATGGAAGATGTACTCCAGTCCTTAAATGAGAAGATGATTCGCCGCCACCCCCATGTTTTTGGAGATTTACGCCTGCAAGATGCGGAAGATGTGAAGCAGCAGTGGGAAAAAATTAAGGCGGAAGAGTATAGACAGAAACAAAATCGTCAAAAAAGATAGTGACAACGGAGTATTTTTAAATTTTTTTGTGTAGGAAAGCAGGAAAATCGACATGAAGCACGAATAAGTCATGGTGAGATTAAAAGGGAGGTAGACCAAAATGAACAAAAACCAACTCGTGGCTAACATTGCTGAAAAAAGTGGATTAACCAAAAAAGATGTTGAGCTGGTTGTTAATAATCTTTTAGATGAGATTACAAGCGCTTTGGCTTCCGGTGAAAAAGTACAGTTTGTCGGTTTTGGAACCTTTGAAACCCGCAAGCGTTCCAGCCGTACCGGACGCAATCCGCAAACCGGTGAAACGATCAACATTCCTGAGACGGTTGTTCCTGCTTTTAAAGCTGGAAACAAACTGAAAGAAGCCGTTAAGTAAAGCAGGTTTAACATGAGACTGGATAAGTTCTTGAAAGTCTCACGACTCATCAAGCGGCGCACGCTAGCCAAAGAGTTGTGTGATCAAGGACGAATCAAGGTCAACGGCCGGACGGCCAAAGCTGGAACACAGGTGGCCGCCGGTGACGAACTCTATATTCGCTTTGGACAAAAAGCGGTCACTGTAACCATTAACCAGCTCAAAGAGTCTCCCCGTAAAGAGGAGGCCCAGGAGTTGTACACTATTGTGTCTGAAGAAAGGATTGACGACCAGAGAAGACGACCTGACTGACTAGCAGGTCGTCTTTTTGTGTTCTATTTTTGAGACATGCACCATATCTTGTACTAGACCGTCATTAAGAGTAAGCCAGTAATATGTAAACAAAGGAGGGACAGCAGATGCTGGAAGGGAGCCACCACTACGGCAAAAATGAAAGCAAACTTCATGAAGTGAAGATGATCAACCGCAAACAACTGGAGCTAACAGGTGTTATTAATGTGGAAAGCTTTGACAGTGAAGAGTTTTTGCTCGAAACAGAAGCCGGTTTTTTAGCCATTCGCGGGCAAAACCTGCATATGAAAAGCTTGAATGTGGAGCGCGGGTTGGTCTCTATTGAGGGGCTGGTGTTTGAAATGGTGTATGTGGATCAAGGACACGGTGGGGAGAAAGCTAAAGGGCTCTTTAGCAAGTTATTCAAGTGAGCCTGGACACTCAACTGTTGACGATGCTCCATATGGTGGGAGCAGGTCTCTTTTTGGGGGCCAGTTTTGACACCTATTTTCGCCTGAGAGGGCCAGCCCGGCGTTCTATTGTGTACATGGTCCAGGATGTGCTGTTCTGGCTGTTGAACGGCATGGTGGTCTTTTTGTGGCTGAAGGGGATTAATCACGGAGAGGTTCGCCTGTATATCTTTATGGCTATCGCCCTGGGCTATGCTATGTACCGCAGTATGTTGCAAACATACTACTTGCGCGTGTTAAATACGGTGATTAACGTGGCCATCACCACCTACCGTTGGACGGTGAAACTGCTGACAGTTTTGATCGTACTGCCCATTCGGTTTATCTTCAAGGTATTGCTTGCGGTATTGGTTTTCAGCGGAAGCCTCTTCATTGGGATCGGACAATCGATTTACCGTTTTTTGCGTTGGGGAGGGTTGTTCCTGTTTGGCTGTGGTCAAAAAATAAGGGGGTTATGGAAGATACGTGAGCCAAACGAGGCGGCAGCGGATGCCACTGAGAAAAAAGAAAAAAGGTCTGTGATAAAAAAAGGATTTCTCTTCCGGATGGCGAATAAATGGTTGAGGAGAAAATAAAGTCTATAAACAGGGATGTGTCTGTATGCGATCACAATCACCATGGAAACCTTATTCGTCCCACCGGGATGTGGTCCTCCCTGCCTCGCGGACGGAGCCTGCGCCAAACCATACACAACAGCCCCGGCCTGCCAAGGCTAAACGGTGGCGGATGAAAGTTGTGGGCCTGTTGTTGGTGGTGTTTTTGATCTGGGCCTCTGTGAAGTGGTGGGAGCAGCAGCAGATGTTGCAAGAGATGGAAGCGGAATTGAATATGTTGCAAGTTAAAGTGAATGAAGCAGAAGAGCGGCAAGTGGAGCTAGAGACAGAGATTAACCGCTTGCACGACCCGGAATATATTGCCGAAATTGCCCGCCGCGATTATTTTTTGTCCCGTCAAGGGGAAACCATTTTTAAAATCAGCGACTAATTGAGGACGAACAGGTACCCTTGTTTGACACCTTTTTTTAGATTCGGGTATAATATACTATATAAATTTTTTGTTTAATCGCTTAAGGAGGATTATTTACTACATGTCAGCAGTTGAAGTAGGCAGCAAGCTTGAAGGAAAAGTGACCGGGATTACCAACTTTGGGGCTTTTGTGGAGCTGCCAGATGGTGTCACGGGTCTTGTACACATCAGTGAAATTGCCGACCAATATGTCAAAGATGTCAATGATTTTCTAAAGGTTAACGACATTGTCAAAGTTAAGGTGATCAATGTCGAAGAAAACGGAAAGATTGGGCTGTCCATTAAACAAGCCCAAGATCAGAAGCCCAAATCCAGAGCATCATCCCGGCGCAGAGATAACTTTGAAGACAAAATTTCCAAATTTTTAAGAGAAAGTGAAGACCGCCTGATGTCTCTAAAGCGCCAGATGGATACTAAACGAGGTGGTCGGGGCTCAAGGCGATGAGAGAAGCAAAGTACTGATCCTGTGATCATATACGTTTAAATAAATGCTGAAGGGCTGTTTCCCATTTGACGGGGGCAGCCCTTTTATCATGATTGCAAGCTGTGGTGTTCATTCTTGTTCATCCGACAGCCCCCTGGCTTTTTAGCTGTTTCACCGGAAATATGTCGAGCGTTTTTTTAAGCCGGCCTCCCCATTTTGACAAAATTTAGACTTGAAAGGGGTTATAATGGGTACCACTCCGATATGAAACAGGTGGTGGATAAATGATGCGCAAACTGGAACCAAGTTTTTCCCATTTCTTGACACAGGCCACAGCAGAAAAGAAGGGAGGGTTGGAGCGGCTGCGAATGCTCGCGCTCAAACTAAAGCAAGGTTTGTATAAACACTGGGGATTGGCCATCTTTGTCGCAGGCTTCTTGTTAGGACGGGCTTTGATTATCGGTGAGCTTGCTCCGTTTGTCATTCCATTTATTGCTGTGGTCTATCATTTACGCCGGGACAAGCTCTTGTTGGCCTCACTCAGTACCCTCTTGGGCGCGCTTAGCCATGAACTGGCTTCTCCGTTTAAAGTGCTGATGGCCATTCTATTCTTTGTGGGGCTGCAAAAAGTGCTGGAACGCTGGCACAAAGGTGCGTTAAGTTACACACCAATCGCTGTCTTTATCGCAGTTTTATTGGTTAATCTCGGTTTTGCTTATGTGCAGGAGTGGACAGGCTATGTCGTCTTGATGGCTGCTGTGGAAGCTTTGCTCAGTTTGGTTTTAACCCTCATTTTTGTGCAGAGTATTCCGTTAATCACCCACCGGAAGAGGAAAACGCCGTTAAGAAACGAAGAGCTGGTTTGTCTGGTTATTTTGCTGGCCTCACTGATGACTGGAACGGTAGGTTGGGTAGTGATGGACCTTTCCCTGGAACACGTCTTGTCCCGGTATGCCATTTTAGTTTTTGCCCTGGCTGCGGGTGGGGCAATCGGAGCGACTGTGGGTGTGGTAACCGGGATTATCCTTAGCCTGGCTAACGTAGAGGCCATGCTGGAAATGAGCTTGTTGGCCTTTAGCGGTTTGTTGGGCGGTCTGTTAAAAGAGGGCAAGAAAATTGGTGTGGCCCTGGGTCTTTTAATCGGCACATTACTGATGGGCTTGTATATAGGGGAGACAGGGTTATGGGCCACATTTTATGAATCGGTTGTGGCCATTATGCTCTTTTTCTTGACACCTAAATCTGTGTTTGCCACGATATCTAAATATATTCCGGGAACACCTGAACACGCTTCCATGCAACAAGATTACATGAAGCGTCTGCGGGACGTGACAGCCAAGAAAGTCGAGCAGTTTTCTGATTTGTTTCAGCAGCTGGCTAAAAGCTTTTCTGCCCAACCTATGGAGCAGGATGAGGAGAAGCTCCGTCATGTGGATCTGTTGTTAAGTCAAGTAACGGAAAATACGTGCCAGGTGTGTTTTAAGAAAGAGCAGTGTTGGAAAACCAAGTTTCAGGACACCTATCAGCTGATGGGCAAGTTAGTTGACCAGATAGAAGATCATGGGGAGCCTTCACCATCCTTGGGCAAAGAGTGGAGCCACCATTGTGTCAAAGCACATAAAGTGACAGAATTGGTGGAAGCTGAGGTGGAGAAATATAAAACCTATCTGAAATACAAGAAACTGTGTCAGGAGTCCAGGCGGCTGGTGGCTGACCAATTGTCTGGAGTGTCCACTGTGATGAGCAACTTTGCCCGGGAAATCAAACGGGAAGGAGAGGGTCATCATGTGCAGGAACAGGTGGTATTGGATGCCTTAGAGGAAGTGGGGTTGTCCATTCGTTATGTAGATATTATTTCACTGGATGAAGGCAATGTGGACATTGAGCTGAGCCTGCCCTTGGCTTACGGGCGGGAAGAATGTGAAAAAATTGTGGTTCCCCTTCTTTCCGGTCTTGTGGGCGAACCGATTATGGTGGATAAAGAAGAGAGTGTATTTGAAGCGGGGGGCTATTGCAAGGTGCGCCTTATCTCAGCCAAACGTTTCAAGTTGTCAACGGGGGTTGCCAGTGCAGCCAAGGGAGGCGGTCTTTTGTCCGGTGACAGTTTCAATACGATGGCCATTGGTCCGGGGAAGTATGCGCTGGCCATTGCTGACGGGATGGGCAATGGGGAGCGTGCCCATGAGGAGAGTAAAGAAACCCTGACCCTCCTGCAACATATCTTACAGTCGGGCATCGAAGAAACGGTAGCTATTAAATCGATTAATTCCATCCTTTCCTTGCGTTCTCCGGAAGAAGTGTTTTCAACCCTTGATCTGGCTGTTGTGGATCTGCACACGGCACACACCAAGTTTATTAAGATCGGCTCTACACCAAGCTTTATCAAGCGCGGAAACCAGTGTTTCACCATTGCCGCCCATAATTTGCCCATAGGGATCTTACAAGAAATAGACGTGGATGTGGTCAGTGAACAGTTAAAGGCAGGGGATTTGCTGGTGATGGTGACGGACGGGATTTATGATGCACCACGCCATATTGAAAATAAAGAGCGGTGGATGAGACGCTTGATTGCTGAGATCGAGACAACAGATCCGCAGGAAGTGGCAGATCTATTGCTGGAAAAAGTGATCCGGTTCTCCCAAGGTCAAATCTTGGATGACATGACGGTTGTTGTGGCCAAAGTGGAGCGCAATATACCAGAATGGTCTACCATTTCGCTGGCCCACATCCCCAAATTGAGAAAGACAAAAGGAGAGCTGCTAGCTTCAACATAATATATGAGACAGTGAGTTTAATAGAGCACAGGTATGGAACAGCCCCTCCTTGGTCAATGCTGGTAATAATAGCAAAAGGAGGGGTTTTAGTATGAGCGAAGGAACATTAAAACAAATCTTGTTAATCACGGATGGTTGTTCAAATGAAGGTAAAGACCCTGTGGCCGTGGCCGCCATGGCCAGGGAACAGCAGATAACAGTGAATGTGATTGGCATTCTTGATGACGGGCAATTGGGTGAGCAGGGCATTAGGGAGGTACAGGAGATTGCCGCAGCAGCTGGAGGCATCCATCAGGTAGTATACAGCCGCGAGCTGCCTAAAACGGTGCAGATGGTGACCCGTCAGGCGATGACACAAACAATCCAGCAGGTTGTTAATAAGGAATTGCAACAGATTTTGGGACGGGAACAAAGTGTGGAAGCCCTCCCGCCAGATAAGAGAGGACAAGTGGTGGAAGTAGTGGAACATCTGGGTGAAACGCTGGCTTTGGATGTGCTTATATTAGTCGATACCAGCGCTTCCATGAAAAACAAAATCCCAGCTGTTAAACAAGCGTTGCGGGATTTGAAACTATCATTGCAATCCAGGACAGGAGAAAACCGTTTTTCGTTGTGGACCTACCCCTATGCCGGTGGTTACGCCTATAAACATATGGACTTTTCCACTGAACTGGACGCTTTGGACAGGGCTTTTGGCCAATTGACAGCCCAAGGAACCACGCCGACCGGGCCGGCTTTGGAGGAAGTGCTGTACTATTTTACTGGCCTCACCTTGTCCAAGAGGCGGGATGATGATGATGAAGGGATGTTACGCCGCTATGTTTTCTGATCCTGAGCGGATTGCAGGGAAGTGGAATGGGCGGGTGTATAGGGTAAAAAAGGAATTGGGCAGGGGCGCCAACGGTGTTGTTTATTTGGTGAATCACCAGGGGCAATCCTTGGCATTGAAAGTGGGCCGTGACACGTTTTCTCTTACATCAGAAGTGAATGTTTTGAAGCATTTTCAAAAAGCCCAAGGACAAGTCCTTGGGCCTTCCCTTTATGATGTGGACGACTGGGCCAGCAGGGAAGGGCTCCGGCCGTTCTATGTGATGAATGTGATTGAAGGGGATCCTCTGCTTTGTTTTATTAAAGACCGGGGAGAGGAATGGTTGCCAGTTTTGGTTGTACAGCTCTTGGGGTTTCTGGATCAGTTACATCAACAAGGGTGGGTGTTCGGAGACTTGAAACCGGAACATTTGTTGGTCACAGGACATCCACCCCGTTTGGCTTGGTTTGATGCCGGCGGTGTCACCCGTATCGGACGGGCCATAAAGGAGTATACGGAATTGTATGACCGCGGATCGTGGGGCATGGGTGACCGCAAAGCAGAACCGGGATACGATTTGTTTAGTGTAGCACTGATTGTGATGCACTGTGTCAGGGGCAAGCCTTTAGTTCCAGGCCCGCACCCTGTACACACCCTGGAGCAAGCTTTACAAGAGACAGAGCATCTGCTTCCTTATCAGGGGATTGTCCGGCGGGCATTGTCAGGTCGGTACAGCTCAGCCAGAGAGATGAGGCAGGATTGGCTGATGGCCTGGCGGAAACTGCACCAGGGGCGACTAAAGACTAAACAAAAGGGCAGAGCGGGGCGCAAGAGGAGCACCCTGGCTGGGGCCAGTTCAGCAGTGAAGCAGCAGAGAGGTAAAAAACGTTCATTTCTGAAACGATTGGGCAAAGTGATCTCTTTTCTGTGTGTCTCATCTTTTCTGATCTTTTTGTTTGCTCTATACTTATTCTATCAGGCGTTATAGAAATCGAGGATATGTGAGGTACAATGGAGTTAAAGCAGATCGACCAGAGGGTATTGACAACAATTAAGGAATATCAACTATTAGTGCAGGGCGATCGGATCTTGGTTGCTGTCTCCGGAGGTCCTGATTCTATGATGCTGCTGCACTGGTTATGGCGCTTTAAGACAAAGTGGGGTCTTGAATTGATCGCGGTCCACCTCAACCATCAGCTCCGCGGCAGAGATGCTGACCTCGATCAAGCCTATGTGGAAAAGATGTGTGCCACATGGGGCATTCCTTGTGTCGCTGAAAAGCGGGATGTAGCCCGTTACGCCCAGGAAAACAGCCTGAGCAAGCAGGTTGCCGCCCGGGAATGCCGCTACGCTCTATTTGAGCAAGTGGCCCGTTTACAGAAGTGTAACAAGGTGGCTGTTGCCCACCATGCTGATGATCAAGTTGAAACGGTGCTGATGCGCCTCATCCGGGGAACAGGACCCGCTGGTCTGTCCGGTATGCGCCCCAAACGTGCTCTGGCAGAGTTTCATTCCCTGACCGGATGTGAGCTGATTCGGCCCTTACTCGCTTTGTCCAAGAGGGAGATTGAGCGCTACTGCCAGGTATTTGAACTAAACCCCCGTTTGGATCACACCAATCTGACAGATGATGATACGCGTAACTGGATCCGCCATCATCTTGTCCCCAAAATGAAAGAGTTGAATCCCAATCTGTCCTGTGTAATCCAAGATATGAGCCACCTTGTCGCTGAGGATGATGACTATTTGACCGAGCTGGCCAAGCAGAAAGTGGATCACATTATCGACCAGGGTGAGGACCAACACATTCGTCTCAAGCTGCCTGAGCTGCGCCAGTTACCTCTTCCTTTACAAAGGCGAGTGATTTTACTACTATTAAATTATCTGTCTGGTGATCATCACTGGAAAAAAGTTCATATTGACAGTATTTTGAAGTTGGCCAAGAGAGAAGCGGGGCATCAAAAGCTGTATCTTCCTGAGGGTATTAATGTGGAGCGTCATTATGATTTGCTGCTGGTCCACAAGCGTGGGCCCACTCATACTGATCCCCGGTTTCAGTTTTGTTATGAGATATCTGCTCCAGGTACATATCAATGGGCTGAGCTGCCTTTCAGTTTGATAATCGAAAAGCGGCCTCGAAATTTGCACCGGCCTGTGGACAGGGGTAAGCAGGAAAACGCTCAAGGTGACATCTATCAGGCCGATTTTGATGCAGCAGATCTGCACTTTCCTCTGCTCATACGCAATCGCAGGGCCGGTGATAAGATGCAGCCGTTGGGGATGAAGGGTCACAAAAAGGTGAAAGATATTTTTATTGACAGCAAAATACCCCGATACCAACGTGAGCTATGGCCGATTATTCTTGATCAGCAGGGTGTGCTCTGGATTCCCGGGCTTAAGCGGTCAGACAGGGCCAAAGTAACTGAACAGACACAGGAGTTATATGTGCTGACGATGAAAATGAGGGAGGGTTTTTGGTGTTAGAGGATATTAAAGAAGTACTGATCACGGAAGAGCAAATCGCCCACAAAGTAAAGGAACTGGGGAGCAAGCTGGCGGAGGAATACCGGGATAAAAATCCGCTGGTCATCTGTGTATTAAAGGGCGCCGCACCGTTTATGACCGATCTTGTCAAACATATGAACATCCATTTGGAAATGGACTTTATGGATGTGTCAAGTTACGGCAACCGGACTGAATCATCGGGGGAGGTTAAAATCATCAAGGATTTAAATACCACTGTGCAGGGGCGGCATGTACTGATAGTGGAAGATATCATTGACAGCGGATTGACCTTAAAATATCTGGTTGACCTGTTGCGTCATCGCAAAGCCGAATCGGTTAAAATTGTCACTTTGCTGGATAAGCCTCACCGGCGCAAAGTGGACTTGAAACCCGACCTGACCGGTTTTGAAGTGCCAGATGAGTTTGTAGTGGGCTATGGTCTGGACTACGCCGAGAGATATCGTAATCTACCCTTTATCGGGGTATTGAAACCAGAGGTGTACACCGCCGAATAAACCTTGAGGGGCATGAATATCATATGGTACAATATGATATGGTTTGTTTAGCGAGGCTGTTGTTGTACCCGCGAGAGGAGGTAAGGAATGAGTCGTTTTTTCCGGAATACCGCTTTTTACTTGCTTATTTTTCTCGTTGTTGTCGGCTTATTCAGTTTTTTGAGCGATAACCGGGAAGAAGCGCAAGAAATTAATTATCATCAGTTTATCCAATATTTGGAGGATGGGCGCGTCGACAAGCTGCATGTTCAAGCCGATCGCGGTGTGTGGTACATCGAAGGGGAATATGAGAGCGCAGTCGGGGATACAACCCGTTTTTATACATACGCTCCAATGAACTTTAACGAAGTCATTGAACGGATTAACCAAGCGGGTGTCAACTTAACTTATGAACCTGCCCCTGGTGACCCGATCTGGTTAACTTTTTTTACTACATTAATCCCGTTCCTGTTAATATTCATTTTGTTTTTCTTCCTGATGAGCCAGGCCCAGGGTGGCGGCAATAAAGTGATGAACTTTGGCAAGAGCAAAGCCAAGCTGATTCAGGAAGATAAGAAGAAAGTCACTTTCAAAGATGTGGCTGGTGCAGATGAAGAAAAACAAGAACTGGAAGAAATTGTACAATTCCTGAAGGATCCTCGCAAATTTTCCCAGCTTGGGGCTCGCATTCCTAAAGGTGTGTTACTGGTTGGCCCCCCGGGGACCGGTAAAACCTTGCTCGGGCGAGCAGTGGCGGGAGAAGCGGGTGTTCCCTTTTTCAGTATTTCAGGCTCTGATTTCGTGGAGATGTTTGTTGGTGTAGGGGCCTCCCGGGTGCGTGATTTGTTTGAAAACGCCAAGAAAAATGCGCCGTGTATCATTTTTATTGATGAGATTGATGCGGTCGGCCGCCAGCGCGGGGCTGGTTTGGGCGGCGGTCATGACGAGCGGGAGCAGACGCTAAACCAGTTACTGGTTGAAATGGACGGTTTTGAAGCCAATGAAGGGATTATTATTATGGCAGCGACTAACCGTCCTGACGTGTTAGACCCTGCTCTCTTGCGCCCAGGCCGATTTGACCGGCAAATTACGGTGGATCGTCCGGACATTAGAGGGCGCGTGGAAGTGCTCAAAGTCCACGCTCGCAACAAGCCTCTGGCTACAGATGTTGATCTTGAGGTGATCGCTAAGCGCACACCCGGCTTTGCGGGAGCTGATTTGGAAAACTTGCTCAATGAAGCGGCCCTTTTGGCTGCTCGCCGCAATAAAAAGGAGATCAGTATGACTGAGGTGGATGATGCCATTGACCGGGTCATTGCTGGGACTGAGAAGCGCAGCCGCCGGGTCTCCGAAAAGGAACGGAAAATTGTGGCCTATCACGAGTCAGGGCACACCATTGCTGGTTACTTCTTGCCCAATGCGGATCTGGTGCACAAAGTGACGATTGTTCCCCGTGGGCAGGCTGGCGGCTATATGGTGCCGATTCCCAAAGAAGAACGCTTTATTTATACCGAACCTGAATTAAAAGACCGGATTGCCGGTTTGCTGGGCGGACGTGTCGCTGAAGAGATTGTTTTTGGCGAAGTGAGCGTAGGCGCCACTGACGACTTCCGCAAAGCAACAGGGCTCGCCCGGCGGATGGTGACCGAGTTCGGTATGAGTAAATTGGGGCCACTGCAATTTGGCGAGTCCCAGGGCCAGGTGTTCCTGGGCAGAGATATCGGCCATGAGCGCAATTATTCCGAACAAATTGCCTATGAAATTGATCAGGAAGTACGCCGCATTATTAATGAACAATACGAACGATGCAAAGAATTGTTGATTAAGTACCGCGACAAGCTGGAACAGGTTGCCCAAACCTTACTTGAAGTTGAAACATTGACTGCTGATCAAATCAAAGAAGTGATTGAAACGGGTAAGCTGTCCAGCAAGCCGTTCGTAGATAAAGAGAAACAATCCCAAGAGAGCAGGCAACCGGAAACAGACCACAATGGAGGGGCAACTGAGGCGAAAGAGGATGTTAAAGTCCACATTCACTCCAAAAAAGAGGAAGCGTACCGCCCCCAAGACAAACAAGAAACGGTGCAGCCTGATGAACCGGAGCACAAGGATCAACCCAAAAAAGAGGAATAACAAGCTGTCATATAAGCGAAGAAATGTGTACAATAAGGGGAGAGCGCAAACGCTCTCCTTTTTTAGTGAGATAGAGGTGAGAGGTATGATTTTTGTCATCGATGTTGGCAATACCAATATTGTACTGGGTGTTTATCAACAAGACCAATTGACTCATCACTGGAGGATTAATACACACAAACAGCAAACGGAAGATGAATACGGCATGTTGGTCAAAGGATTGTTTCGCGAGGCAGGCCTTTCTCCCTTGGATGTACGCGGCATTATCATTTCTTCCGTTGTGCCGTCGCTCATGTTTGCTTTGGAACGTATGTGTACCAAGTATTTTAAGCAAACCCCGCTGGTAGTGGGCCCAGGGTTAAAAACCGGACTGGCCATTCAGTATGAAAATCCCAAAGAGGTTGGGGCGGACAGGATTGTCAATGCAGTGGCTGCTTTGGAAGAGTATACGCCTCCCCTAATTATTATTGACTTTGGTACGGCCACCACCTTTTGTTATGTAGATGAAAAGGGACATTATTTAGGAGGGGCGATTGCACCTGGTGTGCAGATCTCAACCGAAGCGTTATATCAGTATGCCTCCAAGCTGCCCCGTATTGAACTTAAATTTCCCCGGCGGGTAATCGGCCGCAACACGGTGGAGGCCATGCAAGCCGGCATTTTGTACGGTTATGTGGGACAAGTGGACGGCATTATTGAAACGATGATGGAAGAAAAAAGCCAGCAGCCTACGATCATTGCTACTGGGGGATTAGCAGAGATTATTGCCCAAAAATCAACCTACATTCAGCACGTGGATCCTTTTCTAACCTTAAAAGGCTTGTATTTGTTGTATCAGCGCAACAGGTGATGAAGTGTCCGCCACAAGGAAGGAGGTGCAGAAGATGAACGACCAATCTCAGGACTATCTGGTTAAGGCCCTTGTTTTGGAAGGAAAAGTGCGTGTTTATGGGGTGAAGAGCACCCGGCTGGCCGAAGAATGCCGTCGTCGGCAGGACACCTGGCCTACAGCAACAGCCGCGCTTGGACGCACCCTGTCTGTCGGGGCCATGATGGGGGCCATGCTCAAGGGTGAAGAAAAACTGACCATCCGCGTGGCAGGTAATGGACCACTAGGACGTATTATTGTCGATGCCAACGGCAAGGGAGAGTTGCGGGGCTTTGTCTCCAATCCCCATGTTGATCTGCCTTTGAACGCTCAAGGCAAACTGGATGTAGGCGGGGCTGTTGGCTCCCAAGGCTATCTCTATGTTACCCGGGATCTTGGTTTGAAGGAGCCTTATCAAGGTTCCAGCCCCTTGGTCAACGGAGAGATCGGAGAGGATTTTACCTATTACTTTGCCCAATCGGAACAGACCCCTTCGGCTGTAGCGGTGGGGGTGATGGTGAATCCTGATCATTCGGTGAAAGCGAGCGGTGGCTATATCATTCAACTTTTGCCAGGTGTTGATGATCAGTTTATCACGCAGCTGGAAAAAAGGCTGACAGAGATTCCAGCGGTCTCTCAAATGGTGAATCAGGGCTACACACCTGAGCAGATGATCGAAACTGTATTTCCACAGGAGGAGATCAAGTGGCTGGAGCAGATGCCCATTCGTTTTGCCTGCCATTGCTCCAAGGAGCGGGTGAAAGAGGTATTGACCAGTCTGGGTAGGGGAGAGTTACAAGGAATTCTGGCTGAACAGGGCCAAGCGGAAGTGAGTTGTCACTTTTGCGGTGAGACCTACCACATCTCAAAAGCTGAGCTGAAACAATTAATTACCCAACAGCAGGATGAGGAACAAACATAATGTTTACCTAAAGTTCACATTTTTACGATTGACGCGGGAGCCAACCGTGATAAAATAGGTGTAAGAAAATAAAACATATCAAGTTACTTGGTTTTAAGTATGAAGGAGGTATCACCATGCGTGTGGCCAATACCATTACGGAGCTCATCGGACAAACCCCTTTGGTCAAACTGAACAAGCTTGTTGGAAGTGAAGATGCTGACGTCTATGTGAAATTGGAATGGTACAATCCGGGAAGCAGTGTGAAGGACCGGATTGCCATGGCCATGATTGAGGAGGCCGAGCGGTCAGGCCAATTGCGGCCGGGGATGACCATTCTTGAACCAACCAGTGGCAACACGGGGATTGGTTTGGCCATGGTGGCGGCAGCCAAAGGCTATAAAGCCGTTCTGGTCATGCCTGATACGATGAGTATGGAAAGACGCAATCTTCTTCGCGCCTTTGGGGCCGAACTGGTGCTCACTCCCGGGAAGCAGGGCATGAAAGGAGCCATTCAAAAAGCAGAGGAATTATTGGCTGAGCACGACGATTATTTTATGCCCCAACAATTTACGAATCCGGCCAACCCCAAGATTCACCGGGAAACCACAGGACAGGAATTGTTGGAGCAAGTGGGTGACCAAGTTGATGCCTTTGTAGCTGGTATTGGAACCGGAGGAACGATCACTGGTGCAGGCCAGGTCTTAAAGGAGAAATTCCCCAATCTACACATTGTTGCTGTAGAGCCGGAAGATTCGCCCGTTTTGTCTGGAGGTGAGCCCGGGCCGCACAAAATTCAAGGTATTGGCCCCGGCTTTGTGCCTGACATTCTGGACACGTCCATTTATAACGAAGTGATCACCGTCTCCAATGAGACCGCCTTTGAAACTGCCCGGCGGCTGGCCAGGGAAGAGGGGATCCTGGGCGGCATTTCCACCGGCGCCAATGTATATGCCGCTTTAGAAGTGGCCAAGCGTTTGGGCAAGGGGAAAAAAGTAGTCACGTTTTCACCCAGCAACGGGGAGCGTTACTTGAGCACGCCGCTGTATCAATTTGAAACAGAGGAGTAGAGAGATTTTCCTGTGTCATAAATTAATTAAGAGAGTGGGATACAAAACAAGGCCGTTGATCGCAGGTGATCAGAGGCCTTTTCTTTTTTCCCCGCGGGACACTGTTTCCAGGCTGGCCGGAGAACTGAAACAAGCATGTGTATATTGTATATATACAGCATACAATTTATAATAGAGTTAATAAACGCCTGGCCTTAGCAGGTGATAGATGGTGTTAATCCATATTAACTTTGATTTGCCAATCCCGATCTATGAGCAGATTGCCAGTGAAATTCGGCGCCTGATCTTTGAAGGGCAGCTCAAAGCAGGTGATTCATTAGCTTCAGTCAGACAAGTGGCGAATGACTTAGGTGTCAACTTAAACACGGTTGCTCAAGCCTACCGTTTGCTGGAGAAGCAAGGTCTTGTTCAACTTAGGCGCGGTTCTGGCGCCACTGTGACCGGCAACCGTATCCATGCCGCATATGAAGGGCTGTTGAAAGAGCAGTTGCGCCGCACGCTGATTGATCTGTACATGCTGGGCTATACAGACCAAGAGGTACAAAAGATGATTGATCACCAGCATGCTCTTTTGCTAGAGGCAAGGGAGAAGCTTGCGGAAAGGGAGGGGGAAAATTAATGTGGTGGTTTGTCTGTGTTGTGTTTGGTGTTGTCTTCATCTTTAATACTTGTTTGTTTAGCTATATTCCGGTAGGCAGAAAGGAGCAGGCTTACTTTGGGGTACGCGTGGCGCCGGAGTTTTACCAGAGTGCTGAGGGAAGGGGCTATTATAGCCGCTTTTTAACCTGTTTTCTCCCGGTGACAGCGGTTCCATTTGGGATCTGTGTTCTGCTCTTGTTTGCCGCTCCTTTGTGGGGGATGGTGGTGGCTCAGATGGTGTTAGTTGGCCAACTGGTGTGGTTTATGGTGCTGTATGTGCGTTTTCACAAAGCGGTCAGTCCATTTGAACAGGAACGGGTACCTAACCGCCGGGGACGGGTCAGTGTCTCTATCAGACCCCGTTTAAGCCGGGAGTATGTTTATCCCGCCTGGGAAAGTCCGGCTTTGCTCTTGTTGTCCATGATGTTAGGGGTGACAGGTTATCTGTATCCGCACTTGCCGGAGATCATTCATACGGTGTACCACTTAGCCGGAGCTGAAGTACCCATAGGACGGGCCAGCATCTGGACCATTCCCCTGCTGGCGATGTTTTATTATGCGGCCGTTACGATTTTCCAGCGGTTTATCCCTCTGGTTAAGCTCAATTACCCCTCCCGTCAGACTGAGGAATATGAGGATTTGGTGCACAAGCGTATGGTCCTGAATAGCAAAGCAGCCGCGGTCACGAAGGCTGTCTTGATGCTCATCTTTATCGTTTTACAAATCAACAAATTAATGGAACACCTAGGGATAGCAGGGAGCGGGTTATGGTTTGGCCTCAGCATGGGCCTGTTATGGATTGGCGGCATAACAGCGTTCATTATCTATTACCTAAAACATCAGCACATCCAGGAACAGATTGAAAAAATATGCACCTCAGATCATCCAGATCCCCAATTACAAGAGTCAAACTACCGGATGTGGTATTTTGGCTATGTGTATTACAATCCCGATGATCCGTCCATTTTTGTGGAGCGAAGACGAGGAGCCGGGGTTGATCTTAATTATGCCCAGCCGATCAGTTGGGCTTACATCGCTGGGATGGTGACGATATTCCCTACGCTTTTCTTGTCGCTGCGTGTATTTGTATAATGTATTATTGTTTTGAATAAAGTAAAATGAAACTATCAGTCCAAGTATGAGTGGAGTGTCAGCATGATGTTTAAACCAGCATTAGGGGAGCTAAAAACCAAACTGAAAGACCACCATACCTATTTTCCCTTGGCCTTAAAGTTTGATTTTGATCACCAGTATTGGTTTGCTCTATATCGGCATCTGACACAAGGCCTGCATTACCATGTACTCTTAGAAAGCGGCCGGGCTGGCCGTTACTCTGTGATGGCCTGCCAACCGGTTTGTGTATTGAAAGGAAAAAATAAGGAACTGGTGATCACTGAGCTGAATGGGCAGGAACAGCCGGTACAACAACAGGTGCTGCGAGGGAACCTGCTTGATCTCCTCCGCCGATGGACGGCTTCCCGCCAGGCCCCCGCTGTCAATGATTTGCCACATTTTTGCGGGGGGCTGCTTGGTTTTTTCAGTTACGATTTGACCCGGGAAATTGAGCGTCTGCCCCAATGGAGCCAGGATGATTTAAAACTGCCGGACATCTACTTACTGGTGTTTGAGCGAGTTTTAGTGTATGATCATGAGCAAGATCAACACTGGCTGGTTGTTTGCCAACGAAGTAGCGGTGATCTTGAGCAGAATTACGCCGAGGCCAAAGCCTGTTTGCTCCAATGGCGGGACCAACTTGTGGCAGTGGCCAACACCCTGCAACACCAAGGAGAGCAGGAGGAAACGACGCGTACACTAAGTTTGTGGCGTCATCATTCTCAACAGCAGGATCAGAGACAAGACATTCACCCGTCCTTTTCTAAGGAAGCCTTTATTGATGCCGTGCAAAAAGTGCGGGATTACATTGCCGCTGGCGATGTTTTCCAGGCGAACCTGTCCGTCCGCCAGTCCCGCCCCCTGTTGGTGCCCCCTGTACAGGTTTATAAAGCCTTGCGGGAGATTAATCCTTCGCCGTACATGGGGTATCTTCATTTTCCCGACATGCAGGTGGTCTGCGGCTCTCCGGAGCAGCTGATCCGCTTGAAAAGGGGCCAGCTGAATACCCGCCCCATTGCCGGTACCCGGCCCCGGGGGATGAACCGGGAAGAAGATTTGCGCCTGGCCCGGGAACTGATTAATCACCAAAAGGAACGGGCGGAACATGTGATGCTGGTCGATTTGGAGCGGAATGACCTGGGCCGGGTCTGCCGCTTTGGCAGTGTCAAGGTGACCGAATTTATGGTTATTGAGGAATACTCCCATGTCATGCACATTGTTTCTAATGTGCAGGGACAATTGGCAGCAGGAAAAGATGCCATTGATGTGATTCGGGCTGTGTTTCCGGGGGGAACGATTACCGGGGCCCCTAAAGTGAGGACGATGGAAATCATCGAAGAATTGGAACCGGTCCGGCGGGGCCTTTATACCGGCTCCATCGGCTGGATTGATTTTAACGGCGACATGGAGCTCAACATTGTCATCCGCACCCTTCTGGCCAAGGATGGCTGGGCCCATGTCCAAGCCGGTGCAGGCATTGTCATCGATTCGGTGCCTGAAAAAGAGTATCAGGAATCATTAAACAAAGCGAAAGCGTTGTGGAAAGCGTTAGAGCAGAGTGAGGCCAGGGTGAGCCTGAGCTTAGTTGAGGGAGGACGAGAAAGATGATTGTCATGATCGATAACTATGATTCGTTTACGTATAACCTGGTCCAGTACTTGGGAGAATTAGGTGAAGAACTGCACGTTTACCGCAATGATGCCATTGATTTACAAGGCATTCAACGGCTAAACCCTGATTATATCATGATTTCTCCAGGGCCCTGCACCCCCAATGAGGCAGGCATCAGCCTGGATGTGATCCGCCATTTTGCCGGGAAAATTCCCATTTTCGGGGTTTGTCTGGGCCACCAGTCCATTGCCCAAGTGTTCGGGGGCAAAGTGGTCCGGGCCGAGCGGGTGATGCACGGCAAAACCTCTCCGATTTATCACGACGGAAAAACAGTGTTTGATCAGGTTCCTTCGCCGTTTGAAGCGACGCGCTATCATTCCTTGATTGTGGACAAGGAAAGTTTGCCGTCTGAACTGGAAGTGAGCGCTTGGACGGAGGAAGGAGAGATTATGGCCATTCGCCACAAGCACTTGCCCATTGAAGGGGTGCAGTTCCATCCGGAGTCGATTATCACCCAGCATGGCAAAACGTTACTTAAAAACTTCATCCAATACTATGCACCAAGTAAAACTTAAGGAGGTACAACAGGGATGTTCCTAATTCTTAACGGCGAAGTTGTTGCTCACGAACAGGCCACAATTTCTGTTTATGACCACGGTTTTTTGTACGGGGCCGGCTTGTTCGAAACGTTTCGCACATATAAAGGACATCCCTTTTTATTGGACGACCATTTGGCACGGCTGGAAAAGGGGTGCCGGGAAATCGGTTTGCCTTGGCAGGCGGACCGGGAGCGAGTTGTCTGGCAAATTGAACAGTTATTGAAAGCCAATAACCTGGAGGATGGCCGCTTCCGCCTGAATGTATCGGCTGGGGCGGCCCCCGTTGGACTGCCTTCAACCCCTTATGATAAAGTGACTGAGATTCTGTTCGTCAGCCCTGTGTCGCCAGCTCCGGACTATAAGATATTACGCACTGTCTCCGTCCGCCGCAATGAACCGGAGGGAGATGAGCGCTGGAAATCCCACCATTTTTTAAATAATCTTCTGGCCCAGCGGGAGGTGCCGGCCGGTGCTGAGGGTGTGATGCTGACCAAAAGTGGCAAAGTAGCCGAAGGAGTGGTCAGCAATCTGTTCTTTGTCAAACAGGGAAAGTTATATACCCCTGCCTTGTCCACAGGGATTTTAAATGGCATCACCAGGCAGTGGGTGTTAGCGATGTCTGCTATACTAGGGATTCCGGTTGAAGAAGGGGAGTATGACCTTGCTTTTGCCCAGGAAGCAGACGAGGTATTTATCACCAACTCGGTGCAAGAGCTGGTGGCGGTCACCCAGTGGGATGAGCGGTCCTATCCCTGCCCCTGCTCCCACTTGGTCACCCAGCGTTTACGTGATTGTTATAACCGGTATAAGACGAAGCTATGGTCCATTGACGAGATTGGTGCATATTCCATAGACAAGGGTGAACACAGATGACAAGAGGCAAAATCAAAGCAGGTCCTTATACCCTGGACTTTTCTCAACAAACATATGTTATGGGGATTTTGAATGTAACACCGGACTCATTTTCTGACGGCGGGAAGCATCAGCGTGTGGATCAGGCGGTTGATCATGCCGCCCGGATAATCACTGATGGGGCGGACATTATCGATATTGGCGGGGAATCCACCCGCCCCGGGGCGACACCGGTGCCTGAGGAAGAAGAGCTGGAGCGGGTCATCCCTGTTGTAGAAGCCCTGGCCTCCCGCTTTGACGTTCCCCTCTCCGTTGACACCTATAAAGCCAACGTCGCCAGGGAAGCACTTAAGAAGGGAGCCCACATCATCAATGATGTGTGGGGGGCTAAAGCGGACGAGTCCATGGCCCAGGTGGCAAAAGAAACCGGGGCGCCCATTATTCTGATGCATAACAGGCATAACAAAGACTACCAGCATCTGATCAGGGACATGATCAATGACTTGTATGAAAGCATTCAGCTTGTGCGCCAAGCAGGTGTGAAAGAGGAGCAAATCATCCTTGACCCGGGCATAGGCTTTGCCAAAACGTACGAGCATAATTTAGAAGTGATGCGTTCACTGGATGCGTTCACCGCCTTGGGTTACCCGGTGCTTTTAGGCACCTCCCGCAAATCGATGATCGGCCATACGCTCAATTTGCCTGTTGATCAGCGGGTGGAAGGCACGATTGCCACTGTATGTCTGGGTATCGCCAAAGGGTGTGCCATTGTCCGGGTTCATGATGTCAAAGAAGTATGCCGAGCCGTGAAGATGATGGATGTGATGCTGGGCAGGAAAGGAGGCGGCCAGCATCGATAAAATTGTCTTTCAAGGCATGCAGTTTTATGCCTATCATGGTGTATTTGCGGAAGAGAATAAACTGGGGCAGTCTTATATTGTGGATGTGGAGGCCTACCTTGACCTGAGTGCGGCCGGCCAATCTGACCGCCTGGAAGATACCATTGATTACAGTCTGATTTACCAACTGGTGCAAGGAATCATGGCAAGAAAAGTGTACCGTTTAGTTGAAGCGGTAGCAGAAGATATTGCCGGCCAAATACTTGATACGTTTGAGCAGGTTCAGGCAGTGAAGGTCAAGGTAACCAAGCCCACCCCTCCCATTCCCGGACATTATGCCGGTGTTGCCGTGGAGATTAAGCGCAACCGGGATGCCGGAGGGGATACTTCATGAGCACACTTCCTTTCTACTTGGCTTTGGGCTCCAATTTGGGACAGCGGGAAAGCTATTTGCAGCAGGCCTTAAATCACATAGCCGATCATCCGGATATGCGGCTCAACCAACTGTCCTCCATATATGAAACGGCTCCTGTAGGGTATGTGGAACAGCCTGCTTTTCTCAATATGGTGGTCAAAGGAGAGACGTCACTCCCCGCTCAAGAGCTGCTTCATTTCATCCAGTCTATCGAAAAAAAGCTGGGTAGGACCAGGGATGTGCGCTGGGGCCCCCGTACCATAGATATTGACATGTTGCTATATGATCATATATCTTTAAAAACGGAACATCTTGAACTTCCACACCCCAGAATGACCGAGCGTGCGTTTGTGCTTGTTCCATTAGCTGAAATCGCGCCTAATATGGTAATTCCTGGTACTTATCAGCCTGTCCGTCATCTGCTGGAACAGGTGAACAGAGAGGGTGTAGAGAAGTGGAAGAAGATCGGCTTTATGCTTGGGGAAGACGGATACGTGCATTTCGCAAGTTGAAGGGTTATACACAGAAGGAACTGGCCCGTGCCTTGCATGTATCGGTTTCTGTTTTAGGTGCCGTGGAGCGGGGATATAAAGCACCGTCTCCCGAGTTTTTGGCAGAGATTGCACAGGTCCTGGAGGTCGACCTCCAGGAGTTAAAAGGGGATATGGATCAAGAAAATGGGGAAAGGGGTGACAATGATGACGCTTCAAATCGCCCATATTAAATTTAAAAACCCGGTGGTGTTGGCGCCTATGGCCGGGGTGTGTAACCCGGCATTCCGCTTGATTGCCAAGGAGTTTGGTGCGGGGCTGGTCTGTGCGGAAATGGTGAGTGACAAAGCCCTCATTCACGGCAATTTACGTACCAAAAAAATGCTGTATGTGGATGAGCGGGAAAGACCCATGTCCTTGCAAATTTTTGGCGGCGATCGTCAAACACTGGTTGAAGCGGCCAAAATCGTGGATAAGCAGACCAATGCGGATATTATTGACATTAATATGGGCTGTCCAGCACCCAAAATTATCAAGTGTGATGCTGGGGCCAAGTGGCTGCTTGATCCGAATAAAGTTTACGAGATGGTTGCTGCTGTGGCAGACGCCGTAGAAAAACCGGTGACGGTTAAAATGAGAATCGGTTGGGATGAGGAGCATATTTATGCGGTCGAAAACGCGTTGGCTGCCGAACGGGGAGGGGCCCAGGCCGTGGCTGTGCACGGACGCACCCGTGCCCAAATGTATGAAGGAAAGGCACGCTGGGACGTGATCAAACAAGTGAAAGAAGCAGTTAACATTCCTGTTATTGGCAACGGAGATGTGGACTCCCCACAGAAAGCGAAGCAAATGTTGGATGAGATCGGCGTTGATGGGGTGATGATCGGACGTGCGGCCTTGGGCAATCCATGGATGCTGTATCGCACAGTTAAATACTTGGAAGAAGGAAAGCTATATCCAGAACCAACGCCCAAAGAACGGATTGATATTTGTCAATTGCATATGGATCGTCTCATCGCTCTCAAAGGAGAGAAAATTGCCATCCAAGAGATGCGTAAGCATGCCTCGTGGTACATTAAAGGTATCCGCGGGGCGGCCAAGATCCGCAATCAGATTAATCAAGCTGAAACAAGAGATCAACTGCTTTCCATCCTGTATGATTTCGTTGCTCCATTTGAAGAACAGGCACAAGCGGTTTAATATCCTATTGACATGAGCAAAGGTTTAACCTATAATACGGTAAGATTTTCTAGAATGAACTGCCAGTTGATCAACCGACTGGCAGTTTTTCTACAACTAGCTTCCTTTATATTCTGAGCCTAGTCTAAGTGGCCAACCTCCCACGTATATGACTAGGAGACTTTTACGATGTTTGGGGGAGTCCATCATGTCAGAAAAGGAAACTATCCTTACAGCTGAAGGATTAAAAAAACTGGAGCAAGAGCTGGAGCATCTTAAATCGGTAAAACGCAAAGAAGTGGCTGAACGTATCAAGCTGGCCATCAGCTATGGAGATATTAGTGAAAACTCTGAATATGACGATGCCAAAAATGAGCAAGCGTTTATTGAAGGTCGTATTATCACTTTGGAAAAAATGCTGCGCAATGCACGCGTCATACAGGATGATGAAGTGGACACTGAAATTGTAGGTATTGGTTCTCGTGTCACCTTAAAGGATCTTGAATTTGATGATGTGGTGGAATATACAATTGTGGGATCTGCAGAATCCAACCCGTCGGAAAACCGCATCTCTAACGAATCCCCGGTCGGCCAGGCCTTGCTTGGCAAACGCAAGGGGGATATCGTTGATGTGAACGTGCCAGCTGGTGTGATCCAGTATGAAATTTTAGATATTAAAAGATAAAGATGATGGGGGAGAACCACAACAGGGGTATCTCCCTCTTTGTGGCTTTTAGCGTTGTAATGAACGTGGTATAGTAATACTAGTTTGTTAGCTAGTTGTGAATGAGGATACAACTGTAAATTTATCTCTTGTTGGGCAAAAAGAAGGAGTTGAACTCGATATGAGTGAGGAATTAAATGATCAGTTACAAGTACGCAGACAAAAAATGCAAGCGTTACGTGAGCAGGGCATTGATCCATTTGGACATCGTTATGACAGACAGGACTATTCCCAGGATATATTGGATCGCTATGACCATATTCCTAAAGAAGAGTTAGACCCACAAGAGCACGAAGTTCAAATCGCTGGTCGCATCATGACCAAAAGAGGTCAGGGAAAAGCAGGTTTTGCCCATATTCAGGACCTAAAAGGGCGTATCCAGATCTATGTTCGCCTGGACCAAGTAGGGGAAGAGGCATATGAATTATTTAAACAAGCTGACTTAGGGGATATTGTGGGCATACAGGGCACCGTGTTTAAAACCAAACGGGGTGAAACAACGGTAAAGGCCAAAACCTTTGTTTTGTTAACCAAGGCATTGCGTCCTCTCCCTGATAAGTATCATGGATTAAAAGATGTAGAACAGCGTTACCGCAAACGCTACGTTGATTTGATTATAAATCCGGAAGTGAAGCAAACCTTTGTGACACGCAGCCGCATTATCCAAGCTATTCGCAACTATTTGGACAAGCTTGGTTTTCTGGAAGTAGAGACCCCCACATTACATACCATTGCCGGGGGAGCAGCTGCCCGTCCGTTTATTACCCATCACAATGCCCTGGATATGGAATTATATCTGCGTATTGCCATTGAGTTGCACCTAAAGCGCTTGATCGTGGGCGGCATGGAGAAGGTCTATGAGATTGGCCGCGTTTATCGCAATGAAGGCATCTCCACCCGTCACAATCCTGAGTTTACCATGTTGGAACTGTATGAAGCTTATGCTGACTTTGAAGATATTATGGAACTGACGGAAAAACTGATTGAACATGTGGCTTTGGAAGTGCTGGGAACCACGACCATTACTTACGGTGAACATGAGGTCAACCTGGCCACACCATGGAAGCGGGTCTCCATGGTTGAGGCGATAAAAGAAGTAGTCGGTATCGACTTTTCTCAACAGATGAGTGATGAAGAGGCACGTGCCTTAGCTGATGAGCATGGTGTAGAGATTGAAAAACACATGACTTTTGGCCATATTGTCAACGAGTTCTTCGAGCAGAAAGTGGAGGGCACCCTGATTCAGCCCACTTTTGTATATGGTCATCCTCTGGCCATTTCACCATTGGCGAAAAAGAATGACAAGGATCCTCGCTTTACTGATCGTTTTGAGCTGTTTATTGTGGGACGGGAGCATGCTAATGCCTTTACCGAATTAAATGATCCGATCGATCAACGGGAGCGATTTGAAGCCCAGTTAGTTGAACGGGAAAAAGGGAACGAAGAAGCTCACAGTATGGATGAAGATTTTATAGAGGCTTTGGAGTATGGTATGCCTCCAACCGGCGGGTTAGGAATTGGTATTGACCGTTTGGTTATGTTGTTGACTAATTCTCCATCTATTCGTGATGTCTTGCTTTTCCCAACGATGAGGGAGAAGGATAATACTTAGAATTTAAGAAGTTATGTTTTGCAATTAACAGTATGAGCTTTCGAGGGAGGATATTCTCCCTCATTATTTATAAAGAAATTTGTATTTCGAATCTTCGTCTTGTGCGAAAATGATTAATATAAGCTTCCTGTACAGGAGGCCTTTAAATGCCCGTTAAAAAAAGTGTTCTTTACATGGTGTATGCGGTTTGTTGGTTGGTTCCCTTTTGGTTGTTGGATATTTAATTTCTCTTTTGAAACACAGCATGACCAGCACGGGTCACTCTATGCCCTAACGCTTTACACAAACTTATTGTATGTTGCCATTTATTTTTATTTGCCGCCCGTTTTTGCTATTTTTCCTGCTCGTATTAAGGAGCCTATTTCTCAAGCGGGAGGGCTGATCTTTAGGTGTGCTGTCTTTATGATATTTAACAAAATAAGCGATGACTATGTTCCCATAAAAAGGTATTAAATTAGGGGCTTGAATTCTGTTTAAGTCTGTGCTATATTATTATTCGTCGCTACGATGACGATATAATGACGAGCACACGACAGGACCTTTTATCGTTGTGCTTTTTAAAATTGAAGTTGACTCATGCTTCTTAGCATGTTATTATCAGGATTGTCGCTTCAAAACAGCCGACTTAAAACGTTGCGTCCTGCAACGTCGGCACTAGCGCGTCGGAACCTTGAAAACTGAACAAAGCACAAGCGTGCGAGGCTCATTCCTTTGGGAATGACTTTTACGGAGAGTTTGATCCTGGCTCAGGACGAACGCT
>NZ_JAUSUQ010000017.1 GCF_030814135.1 Caldalkalibacillus uzonensis
AATCAAACAGCGTAGTTAACCGAAACAGAATCAACAGGTGCATTAACATGACTCGTTCCAGCAAATACCAATCTGCTGGTGTTAACATCCCCTAGCTTTTTTCATGGACTTAAATTTTCGGGATAGGTAAGATCAGAACGCCGTCCAATGTGAGGCGGCCTGAATCGGCATCAAAAGTTTCAATTCCTCATAGGTAAGATCAGAACAAGGAGCTTCTAAACCAAAAATTATTGTCAATGTCGTTTCAATTCCTCATAGGTAAGATCTGAACACGAGGATTATGTCAAGGAGTTGCGCCGAGAAAGCGCGTTTCAATTCCTCATAGGTAAGATCTGAACCCCCAAGTTACCCTCATAGAATAACCTCCACACAGAGTTTCAATTCCTCATAGGTAAGATCTGAACTTGTAAACCTGCGCTGTGTAGACCTGCCGTCCCACCAAGTTTCAATTCCTCATAGGTAAGATCTGAACGCCTGTATGTATCTCGAGTGATCCTAGTATTTTCAACAGTTTCAATTCCTCATAGGTAAGATCTGAACCGGGAAGAGGCAGACATTATACGCCAGGCCAGAAAAATGTTTCAATTCCTCATAGGTAAGATCTGAACGTTCCGGGGTAGACGTTGAGTTGAAACTTAGAAATGGTTTCAATTCCTCATAGGTAAGATCTGAACCGCGAGAATACGAGAAAGGACGGTGAACACCGCTGAGGTTTCAATTCCTCATAGGTAAGATCTGAACTCAAACTCGGCCAATTCTTCAAACCACAGAGCCATCACAGTTTCAATTCCTCATAGGTAAGATCTGAACTTTTGTATTGACACAAAAGTATCTGGATTCCCGCGATCAGTTTCAATTCCTCATAGGTAAGATCTGAACACGCGAAGGGATGCGCGAAAGCTACGGTCGGCGCACGAGTTTCAATTCCTCATAGGTAAGATCTGAACTTGACCGAATATATCTCGAAAGAGGTATACGATTTGATGTTTCAATTCCTCATAGGTAAGATCTGAACCCAAAAAGTACTGCTAATATTACTTTCGATCTTTAACTTGAAAATCCTGCTTCCATTCAAATGTTTTACACGGTTAACTCCAAACCTTTATTTAACTGTATCCAGAACATATTTGACAGAATATTCTGCACCGTCGATCCCCCGGGTTTTTAACACTACTCAGGATCGACGACACGAAACATGCCAAAGCCGGATGAATTTCTGACACCAAGCCCTACACAAAGAGCAAAATTAAGTAAATCAGGGTGCCCTTCCACTTCATATTCTCCCATGTAACCTGTGATATAAAACTGTTTAAACTGTGTGACCACCTTATCTCTTTTTCTCACTTTGATAGGTTTAATCGAGAATTCTCCATGAACGTTTTGTTGAAAATAGGCTTTATACTTATTCTTCAGATTTTGTTCAATTAAAAGCGGAAAAACTGGATCTTCAGGGTAAAAAAAGTGGGTTCGTCTTTTTCCGTTGTCACCTTCTACCGTTTGATGAATGGTTAATGGAGACAGCATCATAATCCGACACGGAAAATTCTTAATAGATGGCATCGAATAGTGAAGTTCTTCTACACTGACTTTCCCCTCCCCAATCATGAGCGAAGAAGAGGCCAGCAGTGACTGTCCTACACTTTGTATAAATTCTGGTACAATCGAACTGATTTCCCATTCGACTGGGCCCGTAAACTCAATCATCCTCTGTTTTAAATCAAGATGATGTTTACCAAACAGACGGCTAAACGTAAACAATTTAAAAGTTTTGGCCCCTTCCTGGTAGCCATGGTCATGCAAAAAACGGGCCAACGTTGTATCACCAATATGATGATAAATAACCCCTTGTAAAATATGCTGGTAATTAACCGGCAGCTGCAGTTTTTCCCCCTCAGGTCTCAATATAACCCGTAACCTCATCATAACGTCCCCCTTCCAATCGCCCATTAGCCAATGTGCTTCAACGCCTCCCTGCGGCTCAGAGCAGGCAAGTCCGTTTCTTCTACAAAACGCCGGACCGAGCCGGGATTGGTTTTGGCATACTCTCTCAATGCCCAGCCGATCGCTTTTTGGATAAAAAACTCCTGTGAATCCTTACATTTTACTATATAAGCATAAAGCAGCGCCTCATCCGTTTCCGCTTTATACTTCAACTGGTGTAGAATTGCGGACCGTTTCAGCCACAGATTGGGGTTGTCAATCCAGCGGTTCATGTACGTGCGTCCGCGTTGAGGATGCTCTTTAACGTAATCCCCAACCAGGTTTGTGGCAATCCCGTCCACTGTGTCCCACCATGATTTATGTGTGATCAGATACTCCAACAGATCAATATCCTCAGCATTGAATGTTTTCTTTGTTCTTTCCAAAATGCCGATGGCCAGATATTGAAACTCCCTCTCAGGCAAGTTCCACAAACCTTTTACGACAGTTTCCAATTGATGTTCCGCAAGCGGATGATCCTTTAAAAATTGGCGCAGCAATTCCCGTCTCTGTGGTGTTTTGATCCCTAAGAAATCAAACTGGTTCCTCATGTATTGCTTCATCGGCCGTGCATTCTCCTCGTTTTGATGAAGTCTGAAAAAGGTTTCCAGCTCCTGAAGAAACGTTGCGGCTTGCATGACCCTGCCTCCTTTTCAACGGTCAACTTCCGCTGTTCAATATTCAATAGTGGAAAATATTCGACCTGCTGCAACTCCATTCCTGCTTTAAATTACCGAATTCTTTCCCTTCCATTCAAAGCCGGAGGGACATGTCCGACCCGAGACGGATTTAAAAATCAATCTGCGGCTCGTCGTTTTTCCCTCAACTGCGGGCTACAATAAAATCAAGCCGGTCGGAAAAAGGAGGGTTGCAGTGACATGTCAGGAAAGAAACTTTTAGGCTTACTACTGTTGCTCATCGGTGCCTCTGCCTTGTTGGGCATGCTGGGTATCCATGTAGGCGGGTTAATCAGCCTCGCCATCGGGGCTCTCCTGATCGCTTACGGAGCCAAACAGTGGAAGGCAGGCTCCCGGATATGGGGAGGTATCGTGCTGGGTTTCGGTCTGCTTATCCTGGTTGGTTCGTTGCCTGTGGTGTTAAGCCTCTTACTCGGCGTCGCTTTGATCTACGCCGGATACAAACTGATTACAAACGAACCGGATTCACCATCACACACTTCACCGTCTTCCGGTTACAAACCTGTGGATGAAACACTGGATGACCCGTTTGATGAAGAATGGGAAAACATTATGAAATCCAACCCGTAATGAGCAATTGAAAGCTCCGTGCAAAAAATTAAAAATATGATTTAAGGAGGCATTTGCTATGGTGTTTAAACGCTTGCGTGACATTACCCTGGCCACGATTCATGAGGGACTGGATGCACTGGAAAATCCAGTGGCCATGCTCAACCAATACTTAAGGGACATGGAAGCAGAAATTGAAAAGGCAGAAGCAGCTGTCGTCAAACAATCCATGATTGAAAAGAAATTTATCGAGTATAAAAACCAAGCCCAACACATGGTGGAGAAACGCATGCGCCAGGCTACCCTGGCTGTGGAAGCCGGTGAAGAAGAGCTGGCCCGCCGTGCACTGCGCGAGAAGAAACACTATGCCGAAAAAGTGAAGCAGTATGAACAGATGGCTCAAGATGCCAGACAAAAAGTGTTGGAACTGAAAGAACAATTAAAAGATCTCAAGGAAAAGTACACCCAGATGCGGGACCGCAAATATGAACTGATTTCCCGGGCCCATGCCGCCAAAACAAAAAAACAAATGCACACGGCCTTGTCCAAATTTGACACCGACAGCGCTCTAAAAGGGTTCAAACGTATGGAGGAACGCATTTTGGAAATGGAAACAGAATTGGAAGTACGTCAAACCGGACGGCCAGCTTCCCTGGAGGAACGCTTGGCAGCTCTGGAGCCCGACGAGGAGATTGAACAGGAACTGGCACAACTGAAAAAAAAGAACGAGCAGCCAAAAGACACTGAAGCTGCTTCACCAACCCAGAATACACACAAAGAAGCTTAATCTCAACCAGGCGGGCGAGTCATCCTCGTTCGCCACTTTTTACCTTGTGCATACCTGAATCACATGATGCATGGCAGGATAGCCAAGCTGGCATTTCTTAGGTACACTAATAGAAGGTTGTTCACAAAGGAGACTTTATATGGAAAGAATGAACTGGCTATGAGACGTTTGCTCGGCATCAGTTTAATCGCCATTGGTATACTGATTGCAATTGTATCTGTGGGTAAGCCGCTGTTGCCGTCCTGGGATTTTCGCACCGGCTGGCAAGCAGGAGAATCACACATCCTTCCTATTGAGGACGTCAAACGTATTGACATTAATGTACAGAGTGCTGCTGTGTATATTTCCACGGCAGAGACAGACCAGATCGGCTTGGAATTGAAAAAAAGGGAGGGCAGCCAGTCGACGATTGAAACCATCCAGCAAGGAGAGCGGTTGATTGTCAAAGTGAACCAGTCGTCCTTTAATTTTTTGGGAGGCATCATAGCCCTGTTTAGCGGGCAATTCAAAGAGGAACTGTACGTCACCTTACCCCATAACTACAGCGAATCCCTCTATGTTAAGTCCTCTTCCGGGTCCTTGGCCATCAGCGGTTTGGAAAAGTTGCAGGATCTGGACGTTGATATAAGCTCAGGAAGTGTCACGATTGAAGATGTCTCCGTTGAATCATTCCGTTATGACGGCTCTTCCGGGAGGCTGACCGTGAGAGATCTGCAAGCCGAGCTGAATGACATCAAGATCAGTTCCGGAAAAGTCAATCTGGAAAGGATTGCAGGGGAGATTCGGGGCAAGTCCTCTTCCGGGTCTGTCACCATTGACATGGTTTCCTTGGATGCCCCGGTCAAATGGCAGGGCAGTTCCGGAACCATCACGCTCCATCTGCCTGAGACGTCTTCATTTGAGCTGACAGCGTCAACAAGTTCTGGATCGGTTTATTCCGACTTCCCGCTCATGGTGCATGCCCAGTCCCGCCGTGATCTGAAGGGGACGGTAGGTAACGGTGATGTGCCAATCGAATTGCGGGTCTCATCAGGAAAGATTAACATTGAGCGTAATCACCGCTGATTTCTTGTGCATACAGACGAAGGAGCGGACGCTCAAGCTTCATTGGAGGAAACCTTATGCGATTAACAGGCCGTATGATCTTGGGAATAGTTATCCTCTTTATTGGGCTCAGTGCGCTGTTTTCAGCCTTAAATATGATCTGGCTGTTCAGCATGGTGATCGTTCCCGTCCTGTTCTTCGTGATCGGACTTTACTTATGGCAGCGCGGGCGCAAGATGATCGGCGGTATCTTTGCTGTAATTGGGATTATATCCTTCTTTCACAATGTCCTCAGGATTGATATTGCCGGTCTATTAGTGGCTGCTCTCATGATCTATTTCGGTTACCGCTTGCTGCAGCCAAATAATCCCCAGCCGAAGGAAGAGGAATGGATGGACTGGGAGTGGACCGAAGATGACGGGAACCCCCTCGGAACTGGACAACACGCCCAGCAGCAAGAAAAGAAACACAAACGGAAACATAAACAAAAATGGCGCTTTGAAGATGACATCGACCGCGAAGTGGAGAAAATTGTGCATAAAGTCAAAGAAACCGTTCACCACGGCCAGCACTGGATAGAGCAGCATCTTCATCATCACGGCGGAGCGGCCCATTCTGCTAAACAAGATGGGTCGGATCACCATCAACACACCCGTTATCACCAACCTTACCAAGTCTCCAGTTTGATTGGTGATTTCATGTTGCACCATCACCGCTTTGAGCTGCGCGACATGAAAGTGAACAACGGGATCGGCGATGTCAAAATTGACCTGTCCAAAGCCATCATCCCGCCCGGGGAGACCACGTTGCAGATCAATGGTTTGGTAGGAGACATCCATGTCTATGTCCCCTACGAACTGGAGGTGTCTGTTCAGGCCGGTGTTTTTCTGGGGGATCTGGACATACTGGGCTATCACCAGGACGGATTGACCCGCCGTGTGACAACCCAGACCCCAGGTTATGACAGTGCAACCAAACGGGTTAACATCATCCTGTCTCTCGGTATAGGAGACATTGATGTGAGGTATGTGTAATGAACCGTATGTTGTCTAATATACAGTGGCAATGGGTCCGGTATTCGGTCGGCTTGGGTCTCGTTATCGGCCTGCTTTCACTCTTGCTTATCTCCATTATCAGCAAACAGGATATGGTGACTATTGCCCTGCATCCCATTGCTGGGCTTCCCTTTATTTTATACTTCCTGATGTCTGTGATGCTGATAGGGTCCGTATTCGGCTTTGTGGCGGGCAAACAGATGAAAAAAAGGCTGGATAAGCTGGAAGAAGCGGCCATGGCCTTTGAACGGGGCAACTATAATTTCCGGGTGCCAGATCTGGGCAGCGATGAAATCGGCACTGTCGGCAAAAGGCTGAATGTGATGGGCAAGCGGGTCAAAGAACAAATTGTGTCCTTGCAGCGTTTATCCACGGAACGGGCCGAATGGAGCGAAAGACTGAAGCAAGCGGCCATTACAGAAGAACGCCAGCGTCTGGCCAGGGAATTGCATGATGCTGTCAGCCAGCAGCTGTTTGCCATTTCCATGATGACCTCTGCGGTACAGCAAACACTGGCCGCTGATCCTGCCAAAGCTGAGCAGCAAGTGGCCATGATCGAAGAGATGGCCGGTAACGCCCAGTCCGAAATGCGGGCGCTCTTGCTTCACCTGCGGCCGGCCCATTTGGAGGGAAAAGGGTTAAAAGCAGGAATTGAAGACCTGCTTAATGAACTAAAACAGAAGCATGATCTGGCCATTTCGTGGGAAATAGAAGACTTGCCCGACTTGGCCAAAGGGATTGAGGACCATCTGTTCCGCATCATCCAGGAAGCTATTTCCAATGTCCTGCGCCACGCCAAGGCCTCATCACTGCAGGTTTGGCTGGCAGTCGTACAAGACCAAATCCGCCTTAAAGTGCAGGACGACGGCATCGGCTTTAATCCCGATAAAGAAAAGCATTCCTCATATGGGTTGCGTACCATGAACGAACGGGTCAACGAAATCGGAGGTGTGCTGGAAGTCATTTCGCTGCCCAACAAAGGGACGCAAATAAACGTGAAAGTCCCGCTTGTCCAAATGGAAAAAAAGGAGGAGTAACCGGTGATTCGTGTGCTGTTGGTCGACGATCATGAAATGGTGCGCATGGGGCTTGCTGCATTTTTGGCCACTGCCCCGGATATTGAAGTCGTAGGTGAGGCAGACAACGGAGAAGAAGGCGTCAGGATGGCTTTGGAGCTTAAACCGGATGTCATTCTCATGGATCTGGTTATGGATGGCATGGACGGCATAGAAGCCACCCGCCGGATTATGAAACACAATCCCCAAGCACGCATCATCGTGCTGACCAGCTTTGTCGATGACGAAAAAGTATATCCGGTCATTGAAGCCGGGGCCATGAGTTACTTGTTAAAAACCACCCGTGCTCCCCAGATTGCCGAAGCCATCCGTGCTGCTTATAAAGGAGAACCCGTGCTGGAAGCCCAAGTGACCGGCAAAATGATGCAGCGCATGCGCTCAGGAGAACAAAAGCTGCCACATGAAGAACTGACCGAACGGGAACTGGAGGTATTGCGCCTTATCGCTGAAGGAAAAACAAACCAGCAAATTGCCGATGAACTTGTGATCGGGATTAAGACGGTTAAAACCCATGTCAGCAATATCCTGACCAAACTCAACGTGGAAGACCGCACCCAAGCAGCCATATATGCCCATCGCCATTCGCTGGTGAAGTAATTAAGTCATCAGATGGTTTCGAAAGCAGTATACAGCCTTTCATTCATCTTTCATGCTTTCTATCCCATTCAGGATCACTTCCAGGCCGTACATAAATTGCTGATCAAAATCAAAATCATAGGGGTATCCAAAAAATGACTCTGTGCCCATCTTAGCCACATCCTGCATCCTAATTTCATCAGCAACAAAAGCAAGGACATAATTATTCAGCAAATGACCTGTTTGGATCAGGTTTTCTTTTTTCACTCCCATATTTTCTAACTTGTTTAAGATGGTTAGAATAATGTTAATCCTGGCGGGGGTTGAGGGTGGTGTTTCGTTAAAAATCTCCACTGAGTCCCTGATCTGTAAAAGGTTCTTCCGGTAAGCTGACATCATTTGTATAATCTGCTCCCTTTCATTGTTAGAATCAACATTTAAAGGGATTTGTTTACAGATGTGTTCGGCGATCAATTCAAAAAGCTCGTGTTTATTCTTGATGTGCCAATATAAGGAAGCTGGCTTGATTTGGAGCCTGTTGGCCAGTTCACGCATGGTCAGCGACTCTATGCCCTTCTCGTTTAAGATAGCTATGGCCTGATCAACAATTGTTTCTTTAGAAACAGTCACTTTATTATCCCTCCGGAAAAAATGATTGACACCTAACACTGTTAGATGTTAAACCTAACAGTGTTAGGTGACTAACGTTGTTAGTTTAAATATATCATAAGGTGTAGGAGGAACAAATAAAGATGGATAAGAGAATAGAGATGATAGTCGGATTGTTTTACGCGGCTGGTGTGATTATGGCCGCTGCTGCATTTATGACTGTCGGTTTGCTGACAGGAGCATGGTTGGCTGCATTGTTTGCCTGTGCAGGAGCCGGAATTGGGTTTGGACTGATCATGCATGGACTCCTTGTTTTTTTAGATTACCGCTATGATAAGAAAGTTAGTTGGAGGAAGGATAATAATAGCCATGGCTAAAACCAAAGGGTACAAGGGAATCGGTATGAAAGGGATTATCGCCAAATTTTACGCCAAAAATGCCCAAAAAACGATGGACGACTACATCCAACACGCCCAGGTCATCACCAGCAAATTAGAAATTATTTCGTGATTGCATGTCACATAAATACAGAATACAAAAAACATGTCATTGGCAGGTATTTCAGATGTATGGGTAATAGCTTGTTTAAATGATATATGATGCTAAAGTTTGCTGGTGCGGTTGCGGCTCTGCAAAAACAGGCACAAGCCCTACCCGCTCGCCTGGCATAAAACGGCGGCTGCTGGCCGGTTGATAGATTGTCCACGTTTGTTCCCCAACTTGAACCGTATAATGAATTTCCTGTCCTTGATATTGGGCAAAGGTGACGGTGGCTGCAACTGACGTCTCTCCAGCTGGGAAGAGCTTAAACTGCTCGGGACGGACGGGATAAAGGTTTTGCCGTTTAAATTCAGCCACCACGCCGGTATCCGGCCACCGTTCTGCTGGGGCATGAGCCGGCCTAAAGCACTCACCTTCCCATCTTCCTTCAACCAGATTGCATTTGCCCACAAAGGTGGCCACAAAAGGGCTTTGTGGCTGGGTGTAAATTGTCTCAGGCGGTGCAGCTTGTTCAATATGACCGTCATTCATCACAATGACCCGGTCAGCCATAGCCAACGCTTCGCTCTGATCATGGGTCACATAGACAATAGCTGCTTGCGTCTGTTGGTGAATAGCCTGAATTTCCCTTCTTAACTCCATCCTCAGCTCGGCATCCAGTGCACTTAAAGGCTCATCCATCAGCAACAAGCCTGGCAGTGGCGCTATGGCCCGGCCCAATGATACTCTCTGCTTTTGTCCTCCTGACAGCTCAGCTGGATACCGGTCAGCAAACCTGTCCATCCCTGTCAGCTTCAACACCTCTCTCACCCGCTGCTCAATATTTTCTTTTAATTTGGATGTCACATACCGGTGGTGTAACAGAGGAAAGCGGATATGTTCGGCAACGGTCATATGCGGCCATAAGGCAAAAGACTGAAAAACCATACCGATGTTGCGTTTCTCTGGAGGCAAAGCATGTGACGGGGAGGCGACCACCACCCCATCGATCGTAATCGTGCCAACAGTCGGTTTAATAAAGCCAGCCAGCAGCTTGAGCAAGGTCGTCTTCCCACATCCGGAGGGACCCAGAATGGCCACGAACTCACCCCGCTCAATGGTCAAGTTAACAGCTGAAAGTGCGGGTTGCCCTGCATACGTTTTGCTGACATCATGAAGCTGAATCATTTTGTTTCAACACCTTCCTTCTCCACAGCTTGTCAGCAGCCATAAAGGCGACTCCTCCACTGAGGATCACAGCGACAATCAGACTGGAAAATGCCGTTGAATAGGGAGTATAGCCAGCTTGTTCATAACTGAAAATGATCACACCAATCGTTTCTGCCCCGCTTGACCACAGCAAGCTGGAGACCGTCAACTCCGTCAAGGCCGTTAAAAAGACAAGCACGACACCGGCCAATACCCCCGGCAGAAGCAGGGGAAGCATGATGTTCTTCCACCTCGTCAGTGCTGAAGCGCCAGCTGTTCTGGCTGCTTCCTCTATGGAAACATCGACTTGGGTCAATGCCGCATAACTGGCCCGCAGTTGCAGGATAAGAAAGCGTGTGACATAAGCGATCAACAACAGCCAGATTGTACCATACAATCCCGGATTCCATCCTGGCACAGGCTCCATCCAGGCCAAAATCATACACAAAGCGAGCACCGTGCCGGGCAAAACATAGGGCAAGGTGACCATCATTTCAGCCGCTTTGGTCCACAACGAATGGTATTTATGGCGCAGATAGGCGAGCACCGTGCCGGCCAGCACACAGATCGCCGCTGTAGACAGGGCCAGTTTCACACTGTTTTTCAGAGCGGCTAATGTTTTGGGGTCTTTAAATAACACATAGTGATAGTTTTTAAACGACAAATTAGCCAGGCTAAAGTCGAGTCCGTAGGCCTTAATCAATGCTGTGGCTGCCATGGTCAGCAGGGGAACAAGACTGGTGGTCAGCAAAAATCCCCACATGAAGAGTTCGATTAACCTTCTGCAGCTTGACGCTAAGAAGATACGGGATTCAGGATCCGGTTTGACCGTTTCCGTGATACGATTGCGCTTTAGAAGCAGCCACTGCAATAACGTGCCGATCAAGGCGATAATCCCCAACAGAACAGAGAGGACAGCAGTCCTGGAAAAAGCAGCAGGCCCAAAAGCAGCGACCTGTTCATAAATGTAAGTGCTGAGCACACGGATATTGGCTGGTATGCCTAAAAAGGCCGGTATGCCGAAATTATCCAAATTGGTTAAAAAGGCCAGCATTCCCCCGCTGACAATCCCTGGCAAAGCCATGGAAAAGATGATTTTGGTCATCACTAGTTTCTGGCCAGCGCCGCTGGTGCGAGCCGCTTGTTCCAATTCCCGGGGAATCCTGCGCAACACATCGACTGTGAGCAGGTAGACCAGGGGATAATGGGACAAGCCCATGACAAAGATAATCCCGCCCATGCTATACAGGCTAGGGACGTTCAACTCCCAGGGCAGCCAGCTAACGGCAGCTTGTACCGGTCCATTTGTGCCGAAAAATTGAACCCAAGCCAAGGTTGTAATATATGACGGAATAATAAACGGCAAAAAGATAAACAGCTGCATCCATTTTTTGTGTCTCAGATTGAGATAAGCCACTGCCCAGGCGATGGTCACCCCTAAACATACGGAAACCCCGGTAGCACCCAAGACAATGAACAATGTATTTTTCACGGCAGTCCATGTCGCCGCCTCCTGCAAAATCTGACTGTAATGAGCCAGAGTCAAACCCTCATCTGCTGTAAAGCTCAGGCCAATAAGGCGTAAGACAGGGATGACAAAAAAGATGCCAATCAGCAGCAAACCTGCCAGGGGCCACCAGCGCTTGGAATACATTGTCCTCTCTCCTTCTTCGGCTTGGTGAGCCAAATATTGCTGCCCAAAAATGTTACCAAACTGTTGCTTGTCTTGTTCCCGGTATTGATAAAGTTCAGAAATATCTGCCGTCAAAATGTTTAATTCATCAACCGACTTTAATCCTTCAGGTGTAGATAAGCCAGAGCGAATGGGGGTATATCCCAGTCTCACCGCTAACTGCTGCCCCTGTTCGGACAGGACAAAGTCAACAAAGGCTTGGGCCGCTGTTATATTTTCAGTGTTATGCACAATGCCAATGGGTTCCGTGATAGCCGGCACGCCTTCTTCTGGATAAATAAGCTCAACAGGCGAGCCTTCCTGTTTGGCCCGGGCGACTAAAAAGTCAACCACAACGCCGTATGCTTTTTCACCGGAAGCCACTGCCTGCAACACTCCGCCGTTTCCTTGGGTGACGGTCATGTCATTCGCTTTTAATGCTTCAAAAAAATCCCACCCAAAGGCGTCGTTTCTGCTCATCACGCCCACGTTGTAAGCGGCCGCACCTGAGTAAAACGGGCTGGGCATAATGCCTTTGCCTCTGGCCTCTTCTGAGCTGAGGACATGCCAGCTAGACGGCATCTCTGTGACCAGATTGGAATTGACGGCCATAGCAGTGGTGATCACTTTGGTCCCATAGTAATAACCGTCGGGATCGACAAATTCAGCCGGTATGTCAGCCGCTTGGGAAGAATGGTAAGCAAGCAGCAACCCTTCTTCTTTTAAGCTTTCAAAGGTAACTGCGTCGGCAACCAGCAAAACATCAGCTTGAATACCTCCGGCCATGTGTTCAGCCTGAATTTTGGCTATCACTTCTTCTGTGCCTGAACGGAAGATGTCCACCTGAACCTCGGGATAATGGGCAGTAAATGCCTCAACTAAAGCTTGAGCATCCTCGTCAGGTTGTGACGTATAAAAATGAAGGATGCCGGATACTCCTGCCCGTTCTTCTACCTGTGTATCAGGGGCCTCATGGTCTTGTTCCTGACTGGCAGAAGATTCTTCGCTTTGACTGCAGCCGGCGAAAAGAAGTGCAGCGCACAACAAGATCATGACCCACATATATTTACGCATGATGACTTTCCTCCCTAACTGAAGACGATGTTTGAAATGAAAGTGGTTTAAACCACTTTCTAATTTGCTCAATTTTTCGCCTGTTGTTAAACTGGTGATCAACAGAAACAGGCGTAACTGTAATGTAACCTTCTTTCAGTTTCAAATAATCGCTGTCCCTGTTAAACTCAGTTAATTGGATTAAGTGATCTGTGAGCCAATAGTAGACTTGTCCGTAAGGGTCATTTAAGCCCACATAGCGGTAGCGGGAAACGGTCATATCTAAAGGAACAACTTCAACTCCCTTGCACAGATCTTTGGGCAGGTCAGGCAGATTGATGTTTAGAAAAATGCCTTGGGGAATAGTATGCTGTAAAATCATTTCCGCCACATGGTAAAACAGTTGTTTGACTCTGGTGTAATTCACTTTCTTTTCTTTAAAAGCCTGTAACGATACGGCAACAGCAGGAACGTGATAGAGCGAGGCTTCCACAGCTCCGGCCATTGTACCGGAATAATAAATATCGCGGCCCAGATTAGGTCCCAGATTAATGCCGGAGAAGAGGATATCCGGTTTTTCCTTCAGTAATACTTCTACGCCGAGCTTGACACAATCGGCTGGCGTTCCATTTACGCTCCAAACACCTTTTGACCCAGGGAAAAGATCCACAGGTGTCAGTTTCAAAGGGGTTCGCAGGGTATTGGCATGGCCGACAGCACTTTTCTCCTGATCCGGACAGACAACGTAGACATTGCCGAAATGTTGCAAAACCTGGGTAAGGGCTTCCACTCCTGGCGCAAAGATGCCGTCATCATTGGTGACCAAAATGTTCAATTTGTCACCTCCGCAACCGGGTTTGTCACGCTTTGAGTCACAAAACGCAAATTTTTTTCCAGCCAAACCAGCTCCCGCGAGGCATCAAACCCTTCAATAATGACAGGAACATCTCTGATTTGCAAAAACATGTCCAGAATATCCGGCTTAATATCCCCCGAGCCAAGTGGCAAGTGCAGGGTTTGAGCTGTGGCATCACTGATATGGATTTTGTTCACATGGGGCGTTTGCCGCCAGATGGAGATAATATCCTGATCAAGGGGGATATGGGCCACATCAAAGGTGGTTTTAAGCACAGGGCTGAAGGGGTTGATCATCTTGGCCACCATACCAGGTGTGGTGATAAACTCATCTTTTTTCCATTCCATCATTTCCAGTGAAAGGGTCAAGCCATAGCCCCGTCCCAAGTCAACAATACGTTCTAAAGCATGGAACATCCGGGCTTCATACCACTCGGTCTCCACAGCAGCCAGCGTCAGTTTACCAGGGTGAAAGGTGACGTTGTCAGCACCTATACGGGAGGCCAGTTCCAGGGAGCGTTTGATCTCGTTAATCGATTGGAGCCGGATCCCCTCGTTTAAGGCACATAGATTTAAATCCCAGCTGGCAGCATGAACTGTAAGGAAAATTCCTGTTTCTTTTCGGGCCCGGTCTATTGTATCCACATCAGAACCGTGTTCCCAGACATGTTCAGCCCACACTTCAACGCCAACAACACCTGCTTCCTTGGCCAGGTAAATAACATCTTCGATCGGATAGGCCCAACACAGGGTAGAAGCTATACCGACGTGCACTGTATTGGTTTCCTCCTTTCCCAAGTAACCTAAATTAGCGAGATTCTCCACATTATCCAACAAAAGAGGTTCTCCCCCTTTCGCTGTTGCTGTTTCCATCTTAATAAACGATTATTAATTTGGTATTAAGAGGAACATAAGCTTTTGTAAAAAAATATATAAAGCAGGGAGAAAAGTGAGTAGAACGTGCTTCTAGGCTGATAACAAGGGTGAGGAGAATTGAGGAGAGTTTTAATGTAAATATAGTGTTAAAGATTAACAAAAACTTAATTAAACACTCGACGTAACCACAGTATAACTTTCCGACTTTTACCTAAACTATAGACGTAACTACCTAAAAAAGGAGTTCGGTTTATGAGCAAAAAAGAAAAGACCGCTGTCCCAAATTTGCAAACGGCCAACTTTTCACCGGGAGAAAACACCTATCTTACTGAAATAGGACAAAACGATGAAACATATAAAGCCTTATACTGGGAAGAAGTGAAGTCACCCACTGCCGATACTGCCGCTGATCATCCCGGAGATGAAAATCAATCCAGAGCTGAACACAGAGGGGTTGAGAATCCCGGCAAAGAGTATGATACACATAAAGTAGCTGAAGAATATGGGCGAAAAAGTCTGGATGAACATTTAAGATAAATACAGCTGTCCCGCTACTGTGCAAAGTACAAATGATAGTGGCGGGCACAGCGGGGGTTAAAGGGGGCACCGCAGGCGGGGCAGTGAAACTGACAACCGAGATCGTCCTTAATGGATAATTCCCGGCCACAAGCCCCGCACAAGATGGCGGTTGTATCCCACTCTGCTTGAGGCCTGCGGTCTGCTTGATGCCAATTTTACGCCGCATAGAATCCTCCACCTCTCATTCAAGACGGGCCAAATGGCCGCTTATGGCCGGTTTATCCCTTCCCCCCCAGCACTGCTTTGGCCAGTTCCAGCTGCTTTTTAACCTGGGTGAAACCTGTGCCTCCTTCGCTCTGGCGTGCGCTCACCACTTGCTTCGGTTGCAAAGTCTCGTAAATGTCCTCTGCAAACAGCGGGCTGAACCGCTGATACTCGTCCAGGCTCAGATCAAGCAAGAATTTCTTATGCTGAATGGCATACAGCACCACTTGCCCGATAATGGCATGAGCCTCGCGGAACGGCAAACCTTTATTCACCAAATAGTCGGCGATATCAGTAGCATTGGAATAGTCTTCTTGCACCGCTTGGCGCATCTTCCCTGTGTTAACCTGCATCGTTTCAAGCATAGGGGCCAAAAGCTGTAAGGCGCCTTCCAGTGTGGCCACGGTATCCAGCATGCCTTCCTTATCTTCCTGCATATCTTTGTTATAGGCCAGAGGCAAACCTTTCAATACGGTGAGCAGTCCTATCAGATGTCCGTAGACCCGTCCCGTTTTGGCCCGCAACAGCTCAGGCACATCCGGATTTTTCTTTTGGGGCATAATGCTGGAGCCTGTACAGAAGGCATCATCCAGTTCGATAAATTGAAACTCCTGGCTGGACCAAATCACCAGTTCCTCTGACAGCCGGGAAATATGCATCATCAATACTGAGGCGTTGGATAAAAACTCCAAGATAAAATCCCGGTCACTCACCGCATCCAGGCTGTTGGGATAGATATCATCAAAGCCTAACAGTTCCGCTGACCGCCTCCGGTCAATGGGAAAGGTGGTCCCGGCCAAAGCCCCTGCTCCCAAGGGGGAGAGGTTAACCCGCTTCAAACTGTCTTTGAAACGCCCCTTATCCCGCTCAAACATCCAAAAATAGGCCAACAAATGATGGGCAAAGGATATTGGCTGGGCCCGCTGCAAATGGGTATAGCCGGGTAAAATCGTCTCCACATGGGCGTCAGCCTGCTTGATGATGGCCTGCTGTATATCCTCCAGCAGTTGGATCAAGAAGCTAATCTTTTTCCGCAGATAGAGATGCATATCGGTGGCTACCTGGTCGTTCCGGCTGCGTCCGGTATGCAACTTGCCGCCCACGGGGCCAATTTCATCGATGAGCAGTTTCTCAATGTTCATATGGATATCTTCATGTTCCACACTAAACTGGATCTCGCCTTTTTCAACTTTTTCCTTAATTTTTAACAGACCCTGCTTAATCTGCTCCGCTTCCTCCGGGGCAATCACACCGCACTCGCCCAACATCTGCACATGGGCCAGACTGCCCTCAATATCTTCTTCTGCTAGCTGCTGGTCAAAGGAGATCGAAGCTGTATACTCTTCAACCAGTTTATTTGTCGCTTTGGTGAAACGTCCTCCCCACAATTTAGTCATATCTGCTTCCTCCTCTGCTGGCTCACGAATCTGCACATACTCTAAATCACTCAAGTGATAAAAAGAAGAGTGGGCCACTATTCGGCCAGCTTTGGCCTTGACCCACACCCCTGCATTGTACATCATCCTCATCACTGAATAAACTTGACTCACTGGATGAAGCTGTTGCTGTTGCTCTTGTTCCAGTTATTGCTGAACTTTGGCGGCCACAGCTGATTCAACCTTCTGCTGGCTTTGTCCCTGGCCCGCTGTATTCTGACCCTGCTTATGCACCTCAGCATACACTTTGGTGGGCAAGCCCCACAACTTGATAAACCCAACAGCCGCATTGTGGTCAAACAGGTCTCCTTTAGAGTAGGTGGCCAGTTCCTCGTTATAGAGGCTGTGTTCAGAGTAACGGCCGACAACTGTATGATGCCCTTTATGCAGCTTCACCCGTACTTTGCCGTTCACCGATTTTTGTGTTTCTTCTACAAAAGCATCCAGGGCCTTTTTCAATGGGGAATACCATAGTCCGTCATAGATGATTTTAGCCATGTGCTGGTCAACGAGTGCTTTAAACTGGGTCACTTCCCGGGTCAGCGTCAGGAATTCCAGTTCTTTGTGGGCGTTGATCAGGATCAGTGCAGCCGGATTTTCATACACTTCTCTGGATTTAATGCCCACCATACGGTTTTCAATATGGTCGATCCGGCCTACCCCATGTTTGCCACCCAGTTCATTTAAGGTTTCAATCAGGCTGACTAGGCCCATCTTTTCCCCATTCAAGGCCACCGGTTCCCCCTGCTTAAATTCGATTTCAATGTACTCAGGGACATCCGGTGTTTTTTCCAGGGGTTGTGTCCAGGCAAAGGCCGCTTCGGGCGGCTCAGTCCACGGATTTTCCAGTACGCCTGCTTCACAGGCCCTGCCCCAGATGTTGGCATCAATGGAAAACGGGTTATCCAGATCAACCGGGATGGGGATGCCTTTTTGCTTGGCATATTCAATCTCTTCATCCCGGGTCATGCTCCATTCCCGCACCGGAGCAATCACCTGCAGGTTGGGATTGAGCGCTTGAATGGACACTTCAAAACGCACCTGGTCATTACCTTTACCCGTACAGCCGTGGGCCACAGCCACTGCCTCTTCTTGCTCGGCCACTTCCACCAGCAGCTTGGAAATGAGCGGGCGAGAGATGGCTGAAGAAAGGGGATATTTCCCTTCATATAAAGCATTGGCTTTGAGTGAAGGTAAAATATATTCCTTGGCCAGCAATTCCTTAGCATTAATCACGATCGATTTGATGGCTCCGACATCCAATGCTTTTTGCTTAATTTTATCCAAATCTTTTCCTTCCCCAATATCCAAAGCCAGGGCAATCACATCATAACCATATTTCTCTTGAATCCATTTTATCGAAACAGAGGTGTCCAGTCCCCCTGAGTAGGCCAGTACCACTTTTTCTTTCGCCATGTTATCCTCTCCCTCACTCCATCTTGAATTTAACCATGCTTAAATGAATCTTTAGTTATTATATCGTATTTTTATTCATGTTGCATTATAAAAATAAATTTTTTTATCCCAGTAGAGCAGAGAGCAGTGCTTTTTGGGCGTGCAAGCGGTTTTCCGCTTCGTCAAACACCACGGAATGGGATCCGTCGATAATTTCAGCCGTGACTTCTTCTCCCCGATGGGCTGGCAGACAATGCAGGAAAATATAATCCGGTTTGGCATGCTGACATAATTCAGTATTGACCTGATAAGGTTGAAAAACTGATTCACGCTGGGCTTGTTCCGCTTCCTGCCCCATGCTGGCCCACACATCAGTAACAACAACGTCAGCCTCATGTACAGCTTGGAGCGGATCATGGGTGATCAGCACCTGGCTGCCTGTTGCTTTGGCCGCTTGTATTGCTCCCTCCACAATGTTCGGATCAGGTTCATAACCTTGCGGCGTAGCCAAGGCGATATGCATACCTACTTTAACTGCGCCTTCTAACAGAGAGTGGGCCATATTGTTACCGTCTCCCACATATGCCAGTTTCAAACCTTGCAAACGGCCTTTATGTTCCAAGATTGTTAACAAATCAGCCATCACTTGGGCAGGATGGTGGGTATCGGTCAAGCCATTGATCACGGGCACCGTAGCAGCTTGGGCAAACGCTTCTAACCCTTCATGACTGAAGGTACGGATCATCACCCCATCCACATACCGGGACAAAACCTTAGCCGTATCAGCCATGCTTTCACCGCGGGAAAGCTGAATATCTTGCTTACCCAAAAAAATGGCTTGCCCGCCAAGCTGGATCATGCCCACCTCAAAGGAGACCCGTGTGCGGGTAGATGGCTTTTCAAAAATCATGCCCAGCACTTTACCTTGCAGGTAAGGATGGGGGGTGCCCTCTTGCTGCATCCGTTTCAAATCCAAAGCATGTTGCAGCAGCCAGTGAATCTCTTCCGGGCTGAAATCTGACAGTGTTAAAAAATCTTTCCCCTTCAATTCCCGTTGTACCTGGCACGACTCCAGGGAGGCAGCGGGGGCCGCCGGTAAGGCCCCTGTTTCTGATCCAGGATGTGTCATGAGGATAGCACCCTTTCCGTTACAAGACTCTTATACTCACTTAACGACCGCACATCATGGGCGGATCCCTTCAGACTGTCTAACAGCAACTTGAGCGTGTCAGGACAAGTGAAGCAAGGCAGCTGATACACCAAAGCCAGCTGGCGCAAAGCAAAGCCAAAGGTGCCTAGTACGCGACCCTGGTTGGGAGAGTTGAACAGGGCACCAATCTCCCCGTTTTTCATCATCGCTTCCACTTGCTCCAGGTCATGGTCAATCGTTTCTACCGGTAACCCTCTGGACTGTAAGAAGTGCGCCGTCCCACTGGTGGCCAGCAAGCGGATACCAACTTTGCTCAGACGCTGAATCAGCGGGAAAACGGCCGCTTTGTCCCGGTCGCTAATCGCACATAACAAGGCAGGCTGCTGCTTTTGTTCCGCTTTATGTCCGGCTTCCGGATCAGGCTCAAACGCTTGAGCCAAAAAGGCATATTCCTCGGGCATGGCTTTCCTGGCCGCTTCTGCCACACTAAGCCCCAAGCCCAGAATCTCACCAGTTGATTTCATCTCCGGTCCCAAAGCAGGGTCCACATCCTTCAGCTTGCCTGTAGAGAAGACAGGCGCTTTTACCGTATAAAACGCCGGTGCTGGCAACAATCCTGTCTGCTGCGCGATCGCTTCCAGCCGCTCTCCTAATTGCACCCGGGTGGCCCACTCAATCATCGGCACCCCCGTCACCTTACTCATAATAGGCACCGTACGCGAGGCCCGGGGGTTCACTTCCAGCACATACACCTGTTCTCCATCTACGACAAACTGGATATTCATCATGCCAATCACAGGCGCCCGGGTGGCAATCCGCTCTGCATAATCAACCAAAGTTTCCTTCACCTTGTCTGTCAGGTTAGGTGGCGGAAACACCGCTAAACTGTCTCCGGAATGGACACCAGCCCGTTCCACATGCTCAAAGATACCAGGAATGACCACCGTTTGCCCATCGCTGATGATATCCATTTCACATTCCAGCCCGGGCAAGTAAGCATCAACTAACAGAGGCCAGATCCTTTCATCAGCTTCCTGCTCCATTTGTTTAAGGTAAGCATCCACTTCTTCCTGACGGTGAAAAAGAAACATGGACTGGCCGCCAATCACATACGAGGGACGCACCAGCACGGGAAACCCCAAACTATTCACCGCTTCTTGCAACTGATCCACATGATGAACAGTTGTTCCTTTGATATGGGGAATGTTCAGTTCGTTTAACAATTGATAGAAATGTTCCCGGTCTTCCAGTTTGTCAATCATCTCTACACTGGTCCCCAGTACCGGAACGCCTTCAGCTGCCAATGCCTCGGCCACCTTGATGGCCGTCTGGCCGCCAAACTGGACAAAAACCCCTTCCACTTGCTCTTTCTCAATCACATGCAGAATATCTTCCACAGTGAGCGGTTCAAAATAGAGTTTGTCGGCGACAGCATAGTCGGTGCTAACCGTCTCAGGATTGTTGTTCACCACAATAGCTTCATAGCCTTGCTTCTTGATGGCCATGGTGGCATGAACGGAACAATAATCAAACTCCACCCCCTGCCCGATACGGATCGGTCCAGAGCCAATGACCAGCATTTTTTTGCCATCGCCACTTTCCACCTCATCAACTTGGCCGTGCCAGGTTGAATAGTAGTAAGGTGTAACTGCCTCAAATTCCCCGGCACAGGTATCTACCTGCTTATAAACGGGAACCAGACCAAGCTGTTTGCGGCGCTGGCGAATTTCCCTTTCAGATACTTGAAAGAGACGCGCCAAATAACGGTCGGCCATGTTTTTCTGCTTTGCTTCTGTCAGCAGCTCATTGGGCAGTGTACCCCAGGTGTAACTTTTCAGATTTTCCTCAAATTCTATCAAACCTTTGATTTTCTCCAAAAACCAGGGGTCGATTTGGGTCAGTTTATACAAGTCTTGTGTTGTCCAACCACGCCGGAAAGCTTCTGCCAGGGCAAACAGTCTCAAGTCCGTAGCATGGGCCAAATGCTCTTCTAAAGCTTCGTCTGTTAATCGTTTCAACGCCGGCCATTCCAGTCCTGCTGTATTGACTTCAAGGGAACGGATGGCTTTATTGAGAGCCCCTTCGAACGTGCGGTCAATGGCCATCACTTCTCCCGTTGCTTTCATTTGGGTACCCAGTGTCCGGTCCGCTTCAGAAAACTTGTCAAAGGGGAAACGGGGAATTTTCAGGACGATATAATCGATGGCCGGCTCAAAGGAGGCATAGGTGTTGCCGGTAATAGGATTCTTTATTTCATCAAGATGATAGCCGATGGCACATTTGGTGGCGATGCGGGCAATAGGATAACCGGTCGCCTTGGAAGCCAAGGCCGATGAACGGCTGACCCGCGGATTCACCTCGATAATGTAATACTGATCGGAATAAGGATCCAAGGCAAATTGGATGTTGCAGCCCCCGATGACCCCCAAAGCCCGGATCACTTTTAGGGAGGCCTCCCGCAGTAATTGATACTGTCTATCAGTCAGGGTTTGAGAAGGAGCCACCACAATGGAATCCCCAGTGTGGATGCCCACCGGATCCATGTTTTCCATATTACACACGGTGATGCAAGTATCATTGGCATCCCGCATAATTTCATATTCAATTTCTTTCCAGCCCTTGATACTTTTCTCGACCAGTACTTGTTGGATAGGGCTCATCTTAAGACCCTTTTTCAAGAGCCGCTCCAGTTCCTGTTCGTTCTCGGCCACGCCACCCCCTGAGCCTCCTAAAGTATAAGCAGGGCGGGAAATGACGGGATAGCCAATCTCCCGGGCAAAGCGCAGACCTTCCTCTACACTGCGCACAATTTGGGATGCAGGGATGGGCTCTCCAATAGCCAGCATCAATTGCCGGAATTGCTCCCGGTCTTCTCCTTTTTGGATGGCTTCCACCGATGTGCCCAACACCTCCACACCGTGTCTGGCCAAAATTTCTTGTTCAGCCAGTTGCATGGTTAAGTTAAGCCCTGTTTGGCCGCCCAAAGTGCCGATAATCCCATCTGGCCGTTCTTTTTGGATAATGGTTTCTACTGCTTCTACAGTCAACGGCTCCAGGTAGACCTGATCGGCGATCTGTTCATCAGTCATGATGGTCGCTGGATTGGGATTGATGAGCACGACCTCAATCCCTTCTTCTTTTAAGGCCAGGCAGGCCTGCGTGCCAGCATAGTCAAATTCAGCCGCCTGACCAATAATGATCGGCCCGGAGCCGATAACCAGCACTTTCTTGATGTCTTTACGCAAAGGCATAAGCGGAGCGGCCTCCCTTCTGGATATGTTGCAAGAATGTGTGGAAGATATAAGCCGTATCGCTTGGGCCTGGGTGGGCTTCCGGATGGAACTGTACCGTACAGATAGGCAGCTCTTTATGCACGAGCCCTTCCACCGTACCGTCATTCACATGACGATAAGCAACCTCAAACTGCTGCGGATCGACACTTTCGTCCACCACCACATAACTATGATTTTGAGGCGTGATCATCACTTTGCCAGTGCTTAGTTCTTTGACGGGATGATTACCGCCCCGGTGGCCAAATTTTAATTTGGCCGTTGTGGCCCCATAAGCCAGGGCAATAACCTGATGTCCGAGGCAGATGCCCAAAGTGGGATAGGCGGTGGTGACGCGCCGGACATGCTCCAGCCAGGGCTTAAGCGCGACTGGGTCACCGGGTCCATTGGAGTAGACGACACCGTCCGGATGAAGGGCTTTGATTTGCTCATACGTGGTGGAATAGGGTACAACGGTCACTTGGCATTTGGCTGCCAGTAAACAATCCAGAATTGATTTTTTCATGCCCAAATCCACCACTACGATATGGGGGCCCGAATTGGGATAGGTGTTCATCTCTTTTGTTGATACAGCGTCCACCCAGTAAGAAGAGGAAAACGGAGGGGGTGACGCTACCTGGACTTCCTGATCTGGGGAACCGCAAGCAATCACTCCTTGTACTGTCCCGTACTTACGGATCGTTTTCACCAAAGCTCGCGTATCCACACCAGTCAGCGCAGTCAGTCCTTGTTCTTTTAACAACTGGTCTATGCTTTTAACAGCACCGTAGTGGCTGGGGATGTCACACAGCTCACTGGTAATAATCCCAGCTACTTGGGGCCTGTTGCTTTCGTTATCGTCAAGCTGAATGCCGTAGTTGCCGATCAACGGGTAACAAAAGGTGACGATTTGCCCGGCATAGGAAGGATCGGTCATTATCTCCTGATAACCGGTCATACTCGTATTAAACACCACTTCTCCCACAGCCGGCTGCTCTTGACCGACGACTTCCCCTTTAAAAATCTCACCTGTTGCCAGTTTCACATAACCTGCCGGCATCTCTCTCACTCCTACTCTCTTTTTAAGAAGTTATGAATTATTATACTTGGATATGAATTATTATTCAATCCCTTTTATAAAAATACGCACCTTGTTTTTAGCCTCTATTCACAATTTGTTCATCTTCTCAGAGTAAACCTTGTTTAAAAGAAGGCTACAATATATACAGCACTGCTTTGACACAGAGGTGGGCTCCTATGACAGAGAAAGAGACTTTATTCCATGAGGCCAAACAATTTATCACGGCCTGTTACCACGAGCTGAATAAGCCTGATATCATCGAAGAACGATTAAAGGAAATTAAAAGTGAGATTAACCGTTATGGTTATTATGAACACACGTATGAGGAACTGGCCTGTGGCGCAAGGGCAGCCTGGCGCAACAGCAACCGTTGTATCGGGCGTCTGTTCTGGAGAAGCTTGCATGTCTTTGATGCCCGCCACCTGGCAACGGAACAGAGGATTTACGAGGCTTTACTGAACCATATTACCTACGCCACAAATGAGGGGAAAATCAGACCGGCGATTACCATTTTTAAGCCTCAGATTAAGCAGGAGCCACAGGTACGCATCTGGAACCATCAGTTAATCCGCTACGCCGGTTATGAAACAGAAAACGGCGTGACTGGAGATCCCGCTTCTTTAAGCCTGACCCGTGCCTGTCAAGAGATGGGCTGGAAAGGGAAAGGGAGCCGTTTTGATGTGCTGCCCCTGGTCATCCAGGTCCAACAGCGGCCACCACAGTGGTTTGAGATCCCTGAGGAGCTGGTCTTGGAAGTACCTATTCGTCATCCTGAATATGACTGGTTTGAAGACTTGAACATCAAATGGTACGCGGTGCCGATCATCTCGGATATGTGCTTGGAGATCGGCGGGATTCATTACACCGCATCCCCGTTTAACGGCTGGTACATGGAGACGGAGATCGGAGCCCGAAACTTGGCCGATACCTTCCGCTACAATTTGCTGCCGGAGGTGGCCAAACGTATGGGTCTGGAGATCAGCCGCAATGCCTCATTATGGAAGGATAAAGCACTGGTTGAGCTTAATGTGGCTGTCCTCCATTCCTACAAACAGGATGGGGTCAGCATTGTTGATCATCATACCGCTGCCGAACAGTTTAAGCAATTTGAACAACAGGAACGAGACTCGGGGCGCAAAGTGACAGGAGATTGGACCTGGCTGATTCCTCCCGTCTCTCCGGCCACCACCCATATTTTTCATCAAACATATGAAAATAGGATGCTGAAACCCAATTATTTTTACCAAGATCGGCCATATGAGTAACATTCCATAAGCCGTATGGTGATAGCCAATAATTAAAAGGCTGCCCATCATGGACAGCCCCTTTGATCTTAATCATATTATGATGAAACCGATTCTCCACTTGTACGCCTCTTGGCCAGCCAGCGCTTTGGCCAGCCTATGATATCCTCAGCGATCATGTAAACTGCGGGGATGAGGATCAGAGTAATCAAAGTGGCAAACAGCAGCCCTGAGATGACAACAGTGGCCATCGGAGCTTGATAGGCGCTGGAACTTCCTGTAGCCAAAGCCAGGGGGAGCATGCCTGCCACAGTCGTTAACGTGGTCATGAAGATGGGCCTCATTCTGTTTTTGCCCGCTTCGGCCAGAGCAGCACCCCGTTCCATGTTCTGCTGGCGAAGCTGCTTGGTCCGGTCAATCAACAAAATGGCATTATTCAGTACAATGCCGGCCAGCATGACGATACCCATGCCGGACATGACGCTTAACTCTTGTTGAGTGATAAACAAGCCCAGGATCACACCGGTCAAAGTCAACGGAATAATGGACATGACCACTACAGGATGAATCAAACTGTTAAACTGAATGGCCATGACCAGATACACCAGAAACAGGGCAATTAAGAAGATATACAGTAATTCGGTAAAAGCCTCCATCTGTTGTGACAGCTGTCCGCCAAGTTCAATTGAATACCCGGTGGGCCTTTCAAGCTCTTGGATGGCCGCTTGCACCTGACGGTTGATCGAACCCAGATCCTCTCCTTCATAATTGGCCAAGACGGTGACGACTCTGTCACCATTATCGTGATCAATTTCAACCGGAACAGATATTTGTTCCAGTTGAATAAAATCTCCCACTGCCTTCTCGCCTAGAGAGGTCATGATCTTCATTTTCTCCAGATCTTGTGCTGTATTAATGTCTTGATCATTGGTCAGCATGATCGGCAGGTAGGTGCCATTCACATACATGTGGCCAATTGGCTGCTTGGACATGGCCATCTGGATCTGCTGCCGCAGGGCAGATGGAAGCAGTCCTGACTCGGTTACCTTTTCTTCGTCTATCATCATTTGTTGCTCTTCAACCATTTTGCCCAGCGAATGCTGAATTTCTGTTAAACCCTCGATCTGTTCCAATTTATTCATGATGTTTTCAGACAGCGCCAGCAATTGGTCCAAGTCATGCCCCTTAATTTTTACCTGCACAGGATAGGCATCCATGCCTGCAAATCCCATCGTGGACGAAGCCTCAATGGGATATTGCTCCTGCAGCGATTCAATGGCTTGCAAAATGTCCTGATTGATCTCGTCTTGCGCCCTCACCGCCTCTTCTTCCGGTGTCATATTAACAAACATGTACATCATATCGCTGCTAAAAATAACAACCATATAATCTTTCACTTCATCAATCTTTTGCATCTTTAAATGCAACTGTTCGGCAATTTCCCGTTGTTCTGCTGGCGTGGTCCCCCTTTCTAACGTGATCAACAACTCTGCCTGCCGGTCATAAACATCAGGCATGACAGTGGTAGGAACTTGAGTGAGCAGGAACAGGGAACCCACAAAAACAAAGAAGAACAGACAAACCACCGACCAGCGTCTTCTTTTCTTCTGGGCCATCCAGTGGATGAAAGTCCCGTAACGGTTTAACAGCCTTGACTCGCGGGAATGGGTGCTGTTCTTTTTCAGTTTAATCCACTGATGAGCCAGTACCGGGATAACCGTAAACGAAATTAAGACAGAACTCAACAAGGTAACGACAATTACCACAGACAGAATGACAATAATTTTGCCAAGTTCACCGCTCATAATCCCGATGGGAACAAAGACAACAACGGTGGTCAACATGGAAGCCAAGACGGCTGTAGCCACTTCTTTTGTTCCTTCTACCACTGCTTGTAAGCGCGGGAATCCTTCCTGCAGTTTCCGGTAAATAGACTCCAAAATCACAATGGCCGCATCCACCATCATCCCGATCCCAAGCCCCAGGCCGATCAAGGTCAGCATATTGATGCTGTAATCAAGGAACCACATGGAAGCGAAGGTTAATAAGATGGAGCTGGGAATGGCAATACCGATAATCAGGGTGGTCCTCACATGACGCAAAAAGAGCAGAACGATGGCAATAGCCAATACACCGCCGATTAATACGTTGCGGGTTACATCTTCAATGGAAGAGCGGATAAACTCTCCTTTGGAGGCCAGTTCCTCCAGTTGGAAGCCATTGATTAACCCTTCTTCTTTCATCTTCTGCACTTCAGCCCGCACCGCTTCGGACAAGTCAATATCTGTTGCCTGTGTAGAACGGCCCACTTGTACTGAAATATAGTTGGGATCGCCGTTTTTCCATGCTGCTGCTATGACTTCAGGTTGTTCTATCTTGATGTCAGCCATGTCGTCCAGTTCAATGATGCCTTCTGCTGTGGGCACAGGCAGTTTTTTCAGATCTTCAATGGTTTTTAGCTTAGTATCCCAGCGCAGGGTTACCTGTTGTCCGTCCTTGTCAATCTCACCTAGAGAAACGTTTTGGTCTTCCTGCGGAATGAGTTGGATGATTTGCTGGGCATCCACTTGATAATCTCTCATCCGTTGTTCATGCAGAGTAATGACGATCTCTTCCTGAACAGTTCCTAATAGTTGTACTTCCCGTACTTCAGGAAGGGCTTCCAGTCTGGGTTTCAGCACATCATGAGCAAAGACGGTCATTTCATCCAATGATCCCCCGTAAAGATCAAGAAAGTAATCAAAAGGGGAGTTCATTGAAAACTGAAAAGCATACACTTCATCAACATCAGGCACTTCTCCCTTGAGCCGGTTGACCACTGCCTCCAGTTCCGGAAATGCCTCATCTCCTTTGCCCTCTTCAAACATCACCGTGATGGACGTTTGGCCAATGGAAGTGGTGGAGGTAAACGAATCAACATGTTGGAGCGAGGCAATCTGCTCTTCAAGGGGATTGGTAATCTGTTCTTCCATGTCCAACACAGGTTTTTCTCCCGCATAGACGTTGACAATAGCAGCATCAAAGGTCACATCCGGCATCAGTTCCACGTTCAGCTTGGTGACGGCATAGCCGCCAACAACTAAAATCAGCGCCAGAAACAATCCAACAATGATTTTGCGCTTGATTAAAACAGACAACCAGTTCATGTCACTGCTCCTTTTCCAGCATGATTTAAGGGTTGCGATGTTCTTTTTCATTGTAATGCCTTTTATTTTCCCAAGCCTCCGTCTGCGGAATGATTTTCCTCTCGTGCTGTGGTTTTATTGCCTGTTGGCTGGATGGATGGTCGCCCGCCTGATGACCAGCCACAGAGTGCCAAAAAAGAAGACACTCAGGGACAGACAGAGCATACTGATATGGGAAACAGGATCGACGAATACCCATTCAAACAAACGGATCAATGGGGCACGCAAAAAAGGTGTCATGATCACGGCCATCCAAACAACCACAGCAGTCATCAGGGGAATCCAGCCGAAACGGTAATAGGCTGCACCAGCCAAGCCAAACAGGCTGAAAAGAAACAGGCCAATGACCAGATCCAAACTGAACATGGTGAGCATTTCATTATCCATAAAGGCATTAGACATTATAAAGGTCACATTAAACCGGTCAGACAGGTCAAACCAACGGGCCAACAAGCCAAAAAACCAAACATACGCGCTAAGGGAAATGGCAGACAACACCACCAGCCCTAAGCTGCCCACAACGATGCCCCAGTAGTAATGGTATCTGGTGATATTCATCCCTAAGATATAAGGCAATGTTTCCTTAACCATCAAAAACCCGCTGATACTGAGGTAAATATAGACAGCAAAGTTGCTGGAAACTCCAAAAGTGATGTCTGGCATGCTAACAGCCAGCACAAAACTCAGCACTGACACAGCGCACAAAATGCTCCAAAATATCACATAGCTATGCTTAATATCCAGCATATAAAGTTTAAGTACCGGTTTAAGGTTAGGCATGCTCCTGCTCTCCCCTCTCCTGGCGGGTTGTTAAATAAATCATCAGTTTTTGAATGGGCACGGAGTCAATCTTAACCGCAGCGTGCCTTGCCTTGCGGGTGATTTCATCTGGTACATCTCCAAAAACAGCTACTTGTTTGGTACTTCCAAACGCTTCTGAGCAAATGATCTGCAAGCCTTGCGTTAACTCATCCACTGTCTCTCTCTCCCCACTGAAATAAAAGGCCCTTTCCCGGAGCGCCTCCGTCTCCTCGTGAAGTAAAACTTCTCCCTGATCAAGAATAAGAATGCCCTCAAACACTTTGCTCACTTCATCAATCAAGTGGGTCGATAAAATAATGGTGCGGGGATGCCGGGTATAGTCTTCTAACAACAAATCATAAAACTGCTGCCGGTGAACCACATCCATGCCGATATAAGGTTCATCAAAAATGGTGACAGGCGCCCGGCTGGCCAGACCGACAATCACTCCTAAAGCGGACTCCATTCCTTTGGACAAAGCTTTTACTTTCTTGTTCTCATCAAGCTCGAACTGATGGACCAGTTCCCCGGCAAAGTGCGGGTCCCACCCAGGGTAAGTCAAAGCGGCCAGTCCAATAATGTCGCGCACTTTTAAATTTTTCTTAAAATTACCGCTTTCCCGGATAAAACATAACTTGCGTAAAACCTGGGAATTTTCAAAGGGTTCTTCTCCGTCGATCAACACCTTACCACTGGTGGGAAAAAGATGGGCATTAATAAGGTGAAGCAAAGTGGTCTTGCCTGCCCCGTTACGCCCCAATAGTCCGTATATTTTCCCCGGCTCAAGGGTGGCCGCAATGCCCTGCAGCGCTATTTTCTTCCCATAGGCTTTAGTTAAATTCTGCAGTTCAATTTTGCCCGTCATCTTCCGTTGCTCCCTTCTGCTCTGTGCGTGACTCCCCTTTAATCATGGAGATCAGTTCCTCCACACCAATGTCCAGTTTTTTCGCCTCCTGCAGCATTGGCAAAACGTATTCATCAAAAAACTCCTGTTTCCGCTTACGAATGAGCTTGACCCTGGCTCCCTCTGCAACAAACATGCCAATTCCCCTCTTCTTAAACAATATTCCTTCATCTACGAGCCTATTAATGCCTTTGGCCGCTGTGGCCGGATTAATGTGATAAAAAGCAGCAAACTGGTTGGTGGAAGGTACTTGCTCACCTTCTTTAAAATTGCCTTTGATAATCTCGTCTTCAATGTTCTCTGCGATTTGAACAAAAATCGGTTTGTTTTCATCCAATGTTGGCTTCATATTAGACACCCTTACATAAGTGGTTAATTATTTATGTAATGAAGTATAAATGTAGATGTAAAGAATGTCAACATAAATATGAAAAAAACAGCTTCTAACTATAACGTCAGAAGCTGCTGTCTGGAAACAAGCTATTGAAGTCAAGGACCACATGAAATGTAACCAAAATGGCCAAGCTGTTATTTAAATTCAGACCATAACTGCTGCAAACGTGCATCATCTCTGACCAAATTTTGTTCAGCAATAGGCTGGTCAGGGTAATCAGTCAAAAAAGTATGGTATGCTGGCCGGTCCTCTTTGTAGATAATGCCCTGTACCAACCCTTGACGCTCCAGGACAGTGGCATAAGCTTGGGCCAGATCATGTGGATCATAATCCTCCATTTGCTTCAGATCAAGCAAATGTTCTTTGAAGTAATCATAGGTATTCACCTTGTTGTACGTGACGCAGGGGCTAAAAACGTTGATCAAAGCAAAGCCTTCGTGCTCCATACCCTGCTGGATCAATTCAGTCAGCCGTTTAATATCCCCTGCAAATGCCTGAGCGACGAAACTGGCCCCTGCACCTAAAGCCAGTTCTAAGGGTTTCACCTCACGCTCTCCCGCTCCTTCCGGAGATGTTTTGGTCACAAAACCTTGGCGGCTGGTAGGCGAGGTTTGTCCTTTGGTCAGTCCATAAATTTGATTATCCATCACCACGTAGGTGATGTCCACGTTGCGGCGGGCTGCGTGGACAAAGTGTCCGGCACCAATGCCATATCCATCCCCATCTCCGCCTGCCGCAATCACCTTCAGATTCCGATTCACCAGTTTTACGGCTTGAGCCACCGGTAAGGAACGCCCATGTAAAGTGTGAAAACCGTAACAACGCATGTATTCGGATACTTTCCCTGAACAGCCGATTCCCGTGATAACCGCCACTTGATGAGGCTCAAGCCCCAAACCCAAACAGGCACGCTGTATGCCAGCCATGACAGAATAATGTCCGCAGCCTGGACACCATGTAGGTGTATCTCCTTTGAATTCCTTTAACTTGGCCATGATTAAACAACCTCCTTCACCAGCTGATGATAATGCTGCATAATGTCTGCTTTAGTAAAAGGATCACCGTCAGCTTTACAGATTTTGTGGATTTTGTGACCGATCTGCAATTCTTTAGCCAGCAGACCAGCCAGTTGTCCACTCCAGTTATTTTCCACCACCACGATTTTTTCAGCTTGGCGGGCCAGTTCAGACAAACCTTCTGCTTGGAAAGGATACAGCACTTTGATGTGGGCCAAACCTGCATCTTCACCCTGATCTTGAAGATCCTTTACCACTTCTGTCAGCACACCTCGGGTTGAACCAAAACCCACAAATAAAGTCTGGACACTCCTTTCCTCCCCACCTATGAATTCATAGCCTCTCATCTTAAACTGGGTTAACTTGCCCAGGCGTTTGTTCATCATGGCCTGCCGCATTTCAGGCAGTTCAGTAATATGCCCCGTCTCACTGTGTTCATTGGAATTGGCCGGGTGAACACCACCCCGCTGTCCAGGAATGGCCCGGGGCGAGATTCCGTCTTCAGTCAGGCGGTAACGTTTGAAATGAAACTCACCCAGCGCTTCCAATTCTGCCTCGCTCAACAATTTGCCCCTGTCAATCGGCTCAAAGTGTTCGGCTCTGAAATCCGGACAGGTTTGTTTGTTGAGGGACAAAACCAGATCTAAAGCAACGATCACCGGACACTGGTAGCGTTCAGCCAAATTAAAGGCGAGAGAAGCCATGGTCAGGCATTCTTCCACTGTACTGGGAGCCAGGACAATGCGCGGAATATCCCCGTGCCCCGCATAAAGCATGGTATTCAGGTCACCCTGTTCATATTTGGTCGGCAATCCTGTTCCCGGGCCTCCCCGCTGGGAGTTAACAATGACAACTGGTGTCTCTGATATGCCAGCCAGGCCGATAGCTTCAGTTTTCAGGGAAAAGCCAGGTCCTGAAGTACTGGTTAAGGCCCGCACACCGGCATATCCGGCACCTATGGCCATCAAAATTCCAGCCAGTTCATCTTCGGCCTGAACCGCCACGCCGCCCACTTTGGGCAAATGGCTTTTCATATACTCCATTATTTCTGAAGCCGGTGTGATGGGATAGGCGGAGAGAAAGCGACATCCGGCAGCAATGGCACCAAAAGCAAAAGCTTCGTTTCCTGAAAGCAGGGCCTGATCTTGGGACTGGACCGGGGCAAGTTGAAAGGGGCTAAGTCCCAATTGCTGCACGTGTTCATAGCCCGCTTTCAAGGCGCTAATATTCAAGTCTACCAACGCCTGCCCTTTGCGCAAAAACTTCTTCTCCACCAAAGGTTTAAAAAGCTCATAGTGCAGGCCCATCAAGTAAGCAGCGGCACCCAGGGCAACCATGTTGCGAATAATTTTGTTACCCAGCTCCTCAGCCAGGCGCGTAAAGTTAACATAAAGCACAGTGCAACCGTCTGCCTCTGCCACCTTCTCCTCTTGGTTGGTTGCCATTAAAACGTAACCACCAGCTGACATAGCGGAGATATTATGCTCGTATGATTCCTGGTCCAAGGCGACTAATATGTCTGTTGTATCACCCCAATAATATACTTTGTCACAGCTGGCCCTAATGTGATAATAGGTATGTCCTCCTTTTATTCTGGATGCAAAATGCTTGTAGGAGGCGATTTGATAGCCCTGTTGCATGAGTGTAACCGCCAAAACTTCTCCCGTGCTGTCAATCCCTTCCCCTTGCTGTCCACCAATCTTGAAAGTGATTTCAGTTTTCATCCTGCCTTCCCCTTCCTTTGTTTGATTTGAACTGACAACTGTATTAGTTTTCACTACAGAACAAGTAGTACAGATTGCCCATTAATTCCGGTTCTGTGCTGTTTGATTATGATTATACCAAAGATCGATTATATTGAAAAATAAAACTGTATTAAATAATTTTAATCTTTGTACTAATACAGTTGGCATTTTGCTCTCCTGTCCTATAACACACCTTATCTGGTAATAGACTCTCATCGGGCGAAATAATCAAGGTCTTAATCAGCATAACAAGCCACCCCGTGACGGGAGTGGCTTTTGTTATTCACGCTTGCCCCAACAACTATTAATAACGCTGTTTTGGGACTACGCCGATGTAAGCTTTTTAGGTTCTTTCTCCGGGCTGTGTATATTTGTACTTACAGCAACCAAAAATACGCTGGTAATGACCATCAGCATTCCTATCATCTGCTTCCAGGTAATTGTTGAACCGTAAAGTGCAACTGCAATCCATGATGCATTAATGGGTACCAGATTCATAAACATGCTCGCTTGACTTGCCCCTATGTCATGTACTCCTTTATTCCAGAGAAAAAAGGCTGCAACCGTGGCAAATATAATCATATACATCATTTCCAGCCAAGCCTGAACGGACATCAGCGGAACACTTTTCCATCCACCTTCAAACACCGACCATATGAACAAGCCGACAGAGCCCACGATGGTGGTAAAAGTCGTTGTTAATAAGGGCGGGGTACCCCTCATCACCACTTTTCCAATCAAACCATGGACAACCCAGCTTACCAAAGCCATGATAAACAGCAGATCACCAACATTGAACGAAAGGGAGAGCAACGTGCGCTGTGAACCTTGTGTCACCACCAGAAGGACCCCTGTCAACGATAACAGTAGCCCTATACCCAGACGCAGATGCCATGGTTCTTTTAAAAACAGGACTGCACCCAAGGTCATAAACACAGGGGTGGTAGCCATAATCAACGAACCATTAATAGCAGATGTATAGTTTAGTGCAAAAAAGAAAAATGTATTGTAAGCAAAAATACCGGTAAGGGCCATGAGCAACAACCCTGCCCATCGCTGTTTAATCTCTTTGAAGTTCCATTCTGATCTGTACAAACTGATGAATAACAAAATAAGCCCTGCTGTACCGAAACGGATGGCAGCCGCTGTAATGGGAGGAATTTCGGTAATCACGTGTTGAGCAGCTGGAAAAGTGCCTCCCCAAAACAGAGGTACGAATAGCATTAAGAGATAAATTTTCCAGTAAGATTGAGTCTCCGTTTTCAAGTGATCAACTCCCTTTTATCTTCTACCCAAAATGAGACAAGTCCCAAGGTCAGGACGAAACCAAGCGGTACACTTCATTCATCGGCCGGAGCCAATTTTGTCTCATGGCCAAGGCAGCCTTCTCCTTATCTCTTTCCTCTAGCGCACCGATTATCAGTTCGTGCTCTTTTATCGAGCTTGAGGTTGAGGCTGACGGTTGTTTTAAAAAAATATATTTAAAGCGTCGGCTGTGCAACTGCAGGATAGCTATGAAATCGGAGATATAAGGATTATCTGCTGTATCTACAATGAGGTGATGAAAGGCCTCGTCTATTTCCATCGCTTGATATGGCTGCCCACTGTGAATAGCCTGTTCGTACAATTTATTTAAGTCCTTTAATTCTTCAATCTGCTTTTCTTGGATCACATTAACGGCTTCCTCTGCAGCTAAAGCTTGAAGGGTTGCCAAAGGGGGATAAATTTTAAGAACATCTTCTTTCGATACTTCTGTAACCTTTGTTTCCCGTCCTCTGTGCATCTTGACAAATCCCTGAGCTTCTAGGAGCTGTAGTGCTTCCCTGACTGGAGTGCGGCTGATTCCTAAAGCCTCAGCTATTTCTGCATCATACAGTTTCTCTCCAGGTTCGAGTGTTCCGTCGATGATCCAGCGCTGCAATTGATTAAATGCTTTCTCCTTGGCTGTCATCTGAATTGGGGAGCGATAATCTTTAGGAATGGGCATATTACACACCTCATTAATTCTGATTTATCAGAAATATATCGCATATGAATACAAATGTCAATCATAAGTATGGTAAACTTTTTTCCACTAAATGAATGAAGCCGTTGACCTCACAAGAGTCAACGGCCTCAGTGTCCTACACACATTCCTCTAATACATTTAACATGTGATCTATTTCTGCTGTTGATGTGGTTAACGGCGGCAAAATCCGTACCACATCCGGCCCGGCCAAAAGCAGTAGGACCTTTTTGTCGCGGGCAGCATCCACCACAGCCTTGGCTTGTCCTTCTGCCACTAAAATTCCTTGCAACAGCCCTTTGCCCCGTACTTCTTTAATCGCTGGCTTCGATTTGGCCAACACCGTTAAACCGTCACTTAAATACTGTGCCAACTCCTGTACACCGGGCAAGAAAGAAGGCTTGAGCATTTCGGTCAACGTGGCAAGCCCTGCACTGGCAGCCAATGGATTGCCCCCAAAAGTGCTGCCGTGGCTTCCCGGAGTAAAAGCTTGGGCCACATGGGCTTTGGCCAACAAAGCACCAATGGGAAAACCGGAGCCCAGCCCTTTAGCCAGCGTAATCACGTCCGGCTCAATCCCGTATTGTTCATAGGCAAACAAAGTGCCGGTGCGCCCCATGCCGGTCTGCACTTCATCCACCATGAACAACAACTGGTGTTCCTGACACAAATGCGCTAAGGCCTGAACCCATTCCGGATTGGCCGGAACAACGCCTCCTTCCCCTTGCACCAGTTCCAGCAGGACGGCACAGGTGTGCTCACCAGCCACTTCTTCCAGGGCATTAAGATCATTGTAAGGAAGATAACGAAACCCCGCTGGCAGGGGATCAAAGTCCTGTTGGACCTTCTCCTGGCCTGTTGCTGTTAAGGTGGCCAATGTACGTCCATGAAACGATTGTTTGAAGGTCACAATCTCGTATTTTTCAGTCTTCTTGACCTGTTTTGCATACTTGCGTGCCAGCTTAATAGCCGCCTCGTTTGCCTCTGCTCCGCTGTTGCAGAAAAAAACCTGGTCCGCACAACTGTAATCCGCCAAAGCTTGGGCCAGTTGTTCTTGCACGGGAATATGATATAAATTGGAACAATGCCACAACATGTCCAATTGATTTTGTACCGCCTCTTTGATCACTGGCGGAACATGGCCCAAATTACAAACTGCTAAACCGGAAGTAAAGTCCAAATAGCGCTCCCCTTGCTCATCCCACACATAGGAGCCTTCTCCCCTGACAATGCTAAGTGGAAAGCGCTGATAAACCTGCATCAAGGGCCTTTGCACGTCCCGCTGCCCCGACTGAGCTGAATCATGGGCTGTATTTGCTGGCTTAACCATGGACCACTGCTCCTTCCATCACAATTTTGGTTCCCACGGACTGACCCTGGCAAAAATCTAGCAAAGCACGCTCATCTTTGCCGTTCAGTATCACCACTTCCGGAACGTGTTGGGAGAGGGCAGAGAGAGCTGCTTGGACCTTGGGCACCATCCCACCGGTGATCACCTGCTCCTCGATCAGTTGTTCAAGCTGTGCTTTTGTCGCCGTTTCTAGGACGTGGCTGCCTTCTCCCTCTCCAACATAAATCCCCGGGATATCGCTGACAAAGCACAAAGCCGCCTTCAGTGTTGCGGCCACCGCCGCCGCAGCTATGTCCGCATTAACATTGTAATGCTGGCCCTGTTGATCGATGCTGATCGGTGAAATGACAGGAATCAAGCCCTGTTCCATCAGGCTGTGCAACAAGTCAGCATTGACTTGTTTGATCTGCCCCACCAAGCCCAGCTTCTTGTGTTCCGCCACTGGTTCTGCCTCAAGCAGATCACCATCCACTCCACTTAACCCAATGGCGGCAGCACCGGCCTGTTTCAATTTTCGTACCACCTGCTTGTTCAGTTTACCGCTCAGCACCATTTCCACCGTGTTCAGCACTTTGGGCGTGGTTACACGTAAACCATTAACAAAAGAGGAAGGAATGTTTAGCACTTTCAGCAAAGAGGAAATGGCCGGTCCTCCGCCATGGACAATCACCGGCCGCCACGAGCCGCCTTTTTGCAGATTGGCTATCTGTTTAAAAAACGAATCAGGCAATGTTTCAAACACACTTCCACCGCACTTAATCACCACATATTGCACGTCCTCTGCTCCTCTCCACACCTACGTTCGGTACAAAGCATTAATTTTGATATAATCGTAAGTCAAGTCACAGCCCCAAGCCGTCGCTTTTCCATCTCCCTGGTTCAGATTCACCTCGATGGTGACTGTCTCTTCTCCCAGGGCAGCACTGGCTTCAGCTTCATTGAACGGTACCGGCAACCCTTGGTCGACTACGGTCACCGGCCCAATCTTCACTTGTACCTGCTCAGGATTAAACACTTGGCCACTGTAACCGATCGCACATACAATCCGGCCCCAGTTGGGATCTTTCCCGTACACAGCCGTTTTAACCAAATTGGAACCAATAATCGCTTTGCCCACCGCTTTGGCCACCTGCTCGCTGGGCGCTCCCTTCACCTGCACTTCAATTAAGCGGGTCGCCCCTTCCCCGTCCCGGGCAATTTGTTTAGCCAACTCCCGCGAAACCACCGCCAGGCCGGTTTTAAATAGATCCCAGTCCGGATGGGGGGGTGAAAGGGGGTGGTGAATCGCTTGCCCGTTGGCCAAGACCAACACCATATCATTGGTGCTGGTGTCTCCATCCACGGTGATCATGTTAAAACTCTGATCAGTCACTTCACGCAAAGCCTGTAATAAGTAAGTCTGTTCCACACAGGCATCCGTTGTGATAAAGGCTAGCATGGTGGCCATGTTAGGGTGAATCATGCCCGACCCTTTGGCCGCCCCGCCAATCGTAACTACCCGTCCGTCTACTTCCAACTGAACGGCGTAGTGCTTTGTACATGTATCTGTGGTCAGAATGGCTTCTTCAAAGTGTTCTACACCTTGATGCTCCGGCTGGACCGCCTGGGCAATTCCAGCCTTCAGCTTATCCATGGGAATGCGCTCACCGATAACCCCTGTGGAAGAAACAGCTACCAGGTGTTCGGGCACACCCCATTTTTCTGCTATCAGGCGGCGCATGTCGTACGCGTCATCCAGTCCCGGCTGCCCTGTGCAGGCATTGGCATAGGCGGAGTTAACCAGCACCCCTTGCAGTTTCTGTTCCACGGCAATGCTGTCCTTGGTGACAAGCAAAGGTGCTGCTTGATAGGCATTGGTCGTATATACTGCCGCTGCCACAGCCGGCTGTTCCGAATAAAGCCAGCCTAAATCTTTCCGTTTCCGCTTCAGTCCGCAATGAAGGCCACCGGCATGAAATCCCTTGGGCAGGGTGACACTGCCTTGTTCAATGTGTTGAATCATTCCGATCTTGCTCATGGTTCTCTCCTCTTCCTCTCCCCTATGGATAGACCGGCAGGACATTAAGACCCGCCGTTTCATCCCAAGCGTTCATGATGTTCATGTTCTGTATGGCCTGACCCGCTGCCCCTTTGACCACATTGTCAATCACAGCGACAATGATTAATCGGCCTGTGCGCTGATCATTGGCAAAACCGATATCGCAGTAATTGGACCCGTACACCTCTTTTGTCGCTGGCCACACCCCTTCCGGGCGGATGCGTACAAAAGCATGCCCCTCGTAAAAACTGTGATACAAATCTATAATGTCCTGAGTCGCTTTGGCTTCCTGCAACTGGGTATACATGGTGCACATAATCCCCCGGGTCATGGGCACCAGATGGGTGGAAAAGGTTATCTTGACCTCTTTCTGCCCCACGCTGGATAAAATCTGTTCAATCTCGGGAATATGCTGGTGAGCTCCCAGCTTATATACTTTTAGATTTTCATTTGTTTCCGAAAAATGAGTGCCTAGAGACTGCTTACGTCCGGCTCCCGAGACTCCCGATTTGGCATCGATAATCAGCGTGTGCGGGTCAATCCACCCTTCCTTCAGCAGGGGAATCAATCCAAGTAAAGTGGCTGTCGGATAACAACCGGGATTAGCAATGAATTTGGCTTGAGCAATATCTTCCCTGTAAATTTCGCTTAGGCCGTACACTGCTTCTTGCAAGTAAGTTTCCTGGGCCGGATCGTGGTTGTACCACTCCGGATACAGCCGGGGATCCTTCAAACGAAAGTCTCCGGATAAGTCAATACAACGCACACCTTGTTCAACCAATTGTGGCAGTATATCCTTGCTCACTCCCGAAGGGGCAGCCAAAAAAACCAGGTCATGGTCCTGAGCCAGTTGCTGTACATCAAAGGCATCCAGGGTTTGCTCCATGATACCGTGCAAATGGGGATAAACCTCTGCCAGTGCTTTTCCACTTTGTGAATGGGACACTACGGAGGTTAGTTGGGCATAAGGATGATGGGCCAATAGACGGATCAGCTCCACACCTCCGTAACCCGTTCCTCCGATCACCGCTACCTTCAACCTGCTCCACTCCCATTTCCATTTTTCTTTTTCTGCTGTTAGTGAATTATTATACTTTCTATTGCATTATTATTCAATCCTTTTTATCAAATTTTTGAGTTTAATTTTATTTTCTTGCTGACATCCACATTTGGCATTGAGTGAGAAAAGCAGGAAGTTGATGCCGCTTTTAATGTGGCAAGGTTTGCAGTAATATGATAAGTGGAGCAAACAAAGGAGAGGAGTTGCCATGCAACCTATTATTGAGGTACACAATTTGCGTAAAGAGTTTAAAGCTTATTCCAGCCGCACAGGTTTAACAGGTGCATTCCGGGACTTATTTACCCGTCGTTATAAAATCGTCTCCGCTGTGAACAACATCAGCTTCAAGATCCAGCCAGGGGAAATGGTGGGCTATATCGGCGAGAATGGAGCAGGTAAATCAACGACCATCAAAATGCTGACCGGTATTCTCACCCCCACCTCGGGACATATCAGGGTCAATGGTATGAATCCCCACAAGCAGCGGGAACAATTTGTGCGGACAATCGGGGTGGTGTTTGGACAGCGCTCCCAACTGTGGTGGGACATTGCTGTCCAGGAGTCGTTCCGCTTATTAAAAAAGGTGTACCGTGTGTCGGACGAGGACTATGAACAGCATATGAGCCATGTGATTGACACACTGGATATTGCACCGTTGTTGGATAAACCGGTTCGCAAGCTGTCCCTCGGCCAGCGCATGCGTTGTGAACTGGCTGCCGCCTTGATTCATAATCCCCCCCTGCTGTTCTTAGATGAACCGACCATCGGCCTGGATGTGCTGGTCAAACTGAAAATACGAGAGTTTCTGAAAGAGATTAACCGCAAATATAACACGACGATTATGCTGACTACCCATGATATGACCGACATTGAAGCATTGTGTGAACGGGTGATCATGCTTGATGAGGGCAAGATCATCTATGATGGTGAGCTGGAACGTTTGCGGCAGCAGTGGGCAGAAGGAAAGGAGATCCAGTTCCGTTTTGACCGGACCGTGAATCACTTAACCCTCAGGCAAATAACCGTACACTTGCCGGTGGAATGGTCACCAACTGAGAAAGAGAATGTGTGGCTGGCCAAGGTGAACAATGAACAAGTGATTTCAGAAGTGATCCGCCAAGTGGCAGGACAGCTCAGCATTGTCGATATGCAAGTCAATCAAATCTCCACCGAGGAAATTATCCGTAACATCTACGAAGAAGGGATTAAGCATGGTTAACATGTACCTGGAGATGATCCGCATCCGTTTTTTGATGATGCTGGCCTACCGTACTAATTATTACAGCGGGATTTTGATCTACAGCATCAATATCGGTGCCTATTATTTTCTGTGGACGGCCATATATGGCGGGCAGGAGTCGCTGGGCGGGTTGACCGTCACCCAGATGACCACTTACGTGGCGGTGGCTTGGATGGCCCGGGCTTTTTATTTTAATAATATTGACCGGGAGATTGCCCAGGAGATTCGCGAAGGAAAAGTGGCCGTGGAAATGATCCGTCCCTACCACTATTTAACGATGAAAACCATGCAGGGATTAGGAGAAGGGCTGTTTCGTCTTTTGTTCTTCTCCGCTCCTGGTCTGTTGATTGTCTGGCTTATTTTTCCCTTGGATTTTTCGGCCAGCGCCTGGACGTGGTTTACCTTCGGCTTGTCTCTTGTGTTCAGCTTTGTGATTAACACCCAATTAAACCTGATGACCGGATTACTAACCTTTTTCTTTTTTAATAACGATGGTTTGATCCGGGCCAAGCGCATTACGATTGACCTCTTCTCCGGCTTGATCCTCCCTATTTCTTTTTATCCAGGCTGGGCCCAAACGCTCATGAGCTATCTGCCATTTCAAGCGATCAGTTATATTCCCAGCATGATTTTTACCGGAGCGTTTAGCGATGCCGAGGTGTGGAACGGGATCCTGTTGCAGGCCTTGTGGTCCGTGGTATTGATTGTTCCGATTCAACTGTTATGGATGCTGGCCAAAAAACAGTTGGTCGTACAAGGAGGATAGGGCATGTATTACTTCTCTATCTTGTGGCAATACACGTTGCAGTATATGAAAACCAGAATGACTTACCGCGTTGATCTGTTTGTGGAACTGATGTCCGATCTTTTGTTCCAGGCGGTAAATCTGGTGTTTATTTTAGTGGTGTTTAGCCATACGCCCTTGCTGAGCGGCTGGAGCCGGGAAGAGATTATGTTTATTTACGGCTTCTTTTTGGTGCCGTTTGCCATTTTCGCTGCGTTCTTTAATATATGGGATTTTAATGAACGCTACATTGTCAAAGGGGAAATGGACCGTATCTTGACACGGCCCATTCACAGCTTGTTTCAGGTCATCCTGGAGCGCATGGAGTTGGAATCCCTGTTTGGAGCCATCACTGGCTTGGCGATCATGTTTTATGCGGGATCTCAGCTGGGCTTGACCATCTCCTGGTATGATCCGCTTATCTTCCTGTTGATGGTGCTGGGCGGGGCTTGCATTTACGGCGGGGTGTTTGTCTCGCTGGCCAGCATCAGCTTTTGGTCTGACAGCCGCACCGACATTATGCCCATGATGTACAATATTGCCAACTACGGACGCTATCCGGTGGACATTTACCATCGGGTGATCCGCTTTGTGCTGACCTGGATATTGCCCTTTGCCTTTGTGGGCGTCTACCCCTCCGCCTATTTTCTAGGACGGCAAGAGTGGTATGTGTACGCCTTTTTGACACCCTTGGTGGGATTCATCTTTCTCAGCATATCCGTATGGATCTGGAATCAAGGAGTGAAACGGTACCGTGGTGCGGGCAACTAAAACAGGGAGCCCAACCGAGGGCTCCCCTATCACGAGTCCTTTTGTTCAATTGGCGCCCCTTCCAAGAGCAACAGCTGCCGCTTAATCTCCAAACCGCCACCATAACCCACTAAAGCCCCGTTTGAACCAACTACTCTATGACAGGGGACAATGATGGGAACCGGATTTTTGTTGTTGGCACCGCCTATGGCCCGTACTGCTTTTGGTGCTCCGACTTCCTTAGCTATTTCTTTATATGAACGTACTTCACCATAAGGAATGTTGAGCAGGGCTTGCCATACCAATTTCTGAAACGGGGTGCCCACGAGATGTAACTCACAATCAAACTGGGTCCGCTCCCCTTGAAAGTAGGCTTCCAACTGGTTCATCTCATGGGCCAACGCATCTTGATCATGAAGCAGCCTGTCCGTTAAAAAGTTTTTTCGTGACCAGTTGGCCAGTGCTGTCAGCACATTTTCACCCTGGCCAAATTCAATGGCACATAACCCTTGTTTAGTCCTAGCCAGAGTTAACGGTCCAATCGGCGTCTGGATCTCCGCGTAAAAAATGTTAAAGGTGCGAGACATACCATACCCGTCTCCTTTATCATGTTAATGATTGAACATGTTTAAGGCATGTTCAACTTCAGCCAGCACATCCTGATCCGCTTCTAACCTTTGTGCCTCTTTTAGCGCTTGCCGTCCCTCCTCTGTTCCGATTTTTCCCAAGGCCCAAGCTGCTGTGCCCCGAATGGCTGGCCGGGGATCATTGTGCAAGAGGTCAATCAATTCAGGGACAGCTGTTTCGTCTTTAAAATTACCTAAAGCGATAATGGCATTGCGTTGCAAAGGTTTTTTCCCCCGCCAGGCAGAAGCAGTGGGGCCAAACGTTTTCCGGAATTCCCGTTTGCTCATGTAGAGCATTGGTTTTAACAAGGGCTTGACGACCTGTGGATCAGGTTCCATTTCTGGATGATGGGTAAAGTTCTTTTTGCGGTTATGGGGACAAACCGTCTGGCAGGTGTCACAGCCGTACAGCCGGTTACCTATTTTTTCCCGGTAAGGGAGCGGCACGAAATTTTTAACCTGGGTCAAATAGGCAATACATTTGTTGGAGTCCAGCTGCCCTCCCTGGACCAGGGCCCCTGTTGGGCAGGCTTCAATACATTTGTTACAGGTGCCGCAAGACTCAGTCACCGGCTGGTCCGGCTCAAAAGGAATGGAAGTGAGCATTTCACCCAAATACACCCAGGAACCGAATTCTTTGGTAATAATGGCTGTATTTTTCCCACTCCAGCCTATACCTGCCCGTTCAGCCACTGCCCGGTCAGATAAAGCACCGGTATCCACCATTGATTCACAGTGAGCATCTGGCACTCTGCTCTTGATAAAGGATTCCAGTTTTTGTAGTTTATCACGCAAAATATGGTGATAATCCAGCCCCCATGACGCCCGGCACAAAATCCCCCTGTAAGCGCCTTGCTTGGAACGGGGGGGATGCTTCAGGCGAGAGGGATACGCCAGAGCGATGGCAATGATTGATTGTGCTTCAGGCAAAATCTTGGTAGGGGTGGTACGCTTCTCAATGTCCGGTTCCTCAAAGCCGGACTCATAGCCCAATTCCCGGTGACGTATCAAGCGCTGCTTCAATTCGGCAAAGGGGTCAGCCGCAGCAAAACCAATTTTATCAATGCCGATCGAGCGGCTGTAATCGATGATCTCTTGCTTTAATTGTCTCAGGTCGAGATTCTGGTCTGTTTGAGCCAGCCCCATGGCGCTCCCTCCTTTCTTGGGATGGATGTGTTGCTTAGGATGCTATTTTGGAATAGCCTTCACAGCCAACTCATCACAGCGGTTATTCCACTTGTTGTCAGCATGTCCTTTCACTTTGTAAAAGGTGACCTCATGTTTACGTGTCAATTGGAGCAAGGCTTGCCACAGTTCTTTGTTAGCCACCGGCTGTCCGGAGCTGTTTTTCCAGCCATTTTTCTCCCAGTTGCAATACCATTTTTGTTGAAAGCCGTTAACCATGTAGGCAGAATCACTATATAGTTTTACCTTACACGGTTCTTTGAGGGCTTTCAACCCCTCAATCGCCGCTGTTAATTCCATTCTTTGGTTGGTTGTGTATTCGCTTCCACCTGTCAATTCTTTCACATGCTGGCCATACATCAGCACAGCTGCCCATCCCCCCGGGCCAGGGTTTCCTGAACAGGCTCCATCGGTATAAATGGTTACTTCTTTCATGTCTAGTCGACTCCTTTTTTTTCAAGATAACCCCTTTAAGTGTAAAGTTCAAGCAAGAAAAAAGACCAGCGGCTTTTGCCGCAGGCCTTCTGTTTTAGCTTAATGTTTTTCCACCAATTCTGCAACAGGGACCTCACGCTCATGTTCAGGATTGTCATAAGGGTAAATACGGGCTGTTCCCCGCTCTTCATCCACCCGCTGGATCCAGATCGGTTCCCCCTGGTGCAAAACAACAATTTCATCAGTAGACTCAACAATTTGTTTGGCACGTCCGACGTTCATATTTGCAACCTCCTCTATACACCTATTTACAGTATTGATCAGCCCGTCTAAATTATTCACCATCACTTTAAAATGTGGAGGAGGTAAGCTATACTTTGATTAAAACGTTGGGAAAAACTGTGGTATCAGAGGTGAAAAAGGTGGAATTGCATCTTGATGAAACGATTCTATCCAAACTTCCGCATATACAAATCGGCCTGATTCGTTACCAAGGGGCAACCGTGTCTGAATCCCCCAAAATGCTAAAGGGGCGCATTGAGTTGTTCCTGGAACAGTTGAAGACAGAATATGAACCGCAAGAAATAGGCAACATCCCTCAAATCGGTTATTTTCGCCAATGCTTTAAAGCGTTGGGAATCTCCCCCTCAAAATACCGTCCCAGTTCAGAAGCTTTATTAAGAAGGGTGTTGCAGGGCAAGCCTTTTCCGTTTATTCATTCCGCTGCTGATGTGAACAATTTTGTCTCACTGTACCATCTTATGCCTTGCGGGCTGTATGACGCCGATCAGCTGTCTGGAGAAAGACTGGTTATGCGCTTGGGCAGACCTGGGGAAGCGTATATCTCCTTGGCTGGTAAAGAAACGTCTGCTGAAGGCAAATGGATTACAGCAGATAACGCAGGACCTTTTGGCAGCCCAATCATTGACGCGGACCGCACGAAAACATCGTTGAACTCCACCCATATGTTGCATATTCTCTACCTTCCCGATCCGCTTAAGGATGGTCAGGACGCCCACTCCCTGCTGCAGTCTGTAGCAGATCTGTTTATTCAAATGAACGGGGGAGAGGTATTGGACTTGAAAGTCATGAAGCAGTCTAGTGCTTAAACACATGCAAGGATATGACTGGCGGACAAGGCTACTCAGTGGTGGATTCAACATTTTCCCCATACTCCATGAGAAACACATCCACTTTATCACTGTCATGGCCCGTATGGGTATAGCCGAAAATCTGTTCATCATAGCCATTAATGATCACATCTAAATCATGTATGACACGATGGGCGTATAGGAGCGCCTCAACATCTTTCTCGTGGACAGCATAAGCAACCAGGCGGGCCATGTTCTCAAAATCTTGTTGCAGCACGCCTGCAGACATTTCGCTCAACTGCTCCAGTTCCTCAATGTCAGCCTGAAAGGATACGTTATCCCAATTGTCGGGATGATTAAAGCGCTGATATTCTCCCCAGCCAACCAATTGGTTATAGCGCTGATGGAGCTGGGCAATTCGATCACGCGTTTCTCCTGTCACATACAGCTGTCCTTCCTCGTCTCTGTACGATTGCCCGTCATCTACAATCTCCACCTGACTGACCCGTTCTGCCGGGGGCCCAGACAGCCACAACATCACACTGACAAGCCCCATTCCACTGCCGGTCAACACGATCAGGCCCCACAACAATACCTTTTTGCCCAGCTTAATCCTCAATTTGACGGCCCTCCCCCTAACCCTTTCTATCACTTCCTAAGATAAAGGTAACATTCTCCATCTTGCCCAATCAAGCGGTCTGCTCTCTTAAACGAACAGCCTCCCGACTTAGGAGGCTGAAGTTTAGGGGGTTGGAGGCCAATGCTTGGAATGAGTTTGGGATGACAGCCCACGCATAGCTGTTTTTTTACGCCGCCTGCGTTGATACACAAACAACACCAGTAAGGCCAAGAAGGGGATGTACCACCAGCGGGCCACAACTGAGACGATATGCTCTCCCGTACCATGGGCGACCAAGTCTTCGACTGCGACTAGCACATTGTCTTCAGTAGCGATGCTTTGGGTGCTTACCGATGCCTTAGAATCCACTGCCATTTCTGTATCTGATGACAACTCCCGTGAATGCATGTAGTGAACAGGCACTTTCATTATAGTGTGATCTTCTGTTTCGACAACCAGATGGCCAGCCAACATGTTTTTAATAAATGGAGGAGTAACATGGGTTAATTCCAGGCGTTCATCCCACTGAAACTTTCCATCAGCTGCTTTGGGCATGGTGACATACACATCCTCTGCCAACTGAAACACATGCTCTTGCCCATACAATGTTTCAGTAACATAGTCGCCTTCGTTCCACACTTTCACGGTTTGATAATGTTCAAAGCCGTAGTCCAGGAGAGCGGCAGCTTCCTGCCACAGGTTTTGCCGGTGAGTGGCTTTCAACAAAACAACGATCAATTCGGTCCCATCTCTTTCAGCTGAGGCGACAAAGGTTTGTCCAGCAGCACTGGTATACCCGGTTTTAATGCCTGTTGTCCCTTCATAATCCCACAGCAAACGGTTCGTATTAACCAGGTTAGAATGCCATTCTTCACCAAACCAGGGCATGGTTTTGGTCGTTACAATTTCGCGAAACAACGGATTTTGCAAGGCATATTGAGCAATTTTAGCCATATCCATGGCCGTTGTGTAATGATCATCATCATGCAGTCCATGCGGGTTAACAAAGTGGGTTTCGAGAGCGCCAATCTCCTTGGCCTTGGCATTCATCATCTCGGCAAATCCCTCTACACTTCCTCCTAAATGCTCAGCAATGGCAATGGCTGCGTCATTTCCCGAATTCAACATGATGCCGTAAACCAGGTCAATTAAGGGTTTTTCTTCTCCTTCAGCCAAATAAATGCGGTTACCGATTGCATGCCTGGCCAATTCCGAAGTAACCACCATCTCGTCTAACCGACCTGATTCCAATGCCAAAATGGCTGTCATTATTTTAGTGATACTAGCCGGATAAAATGGTTGTTCTGCATTTTTACTGTACAGTACTTGCCCCGTTTTGGCATCCATCAATACAATGCCTTCTGCTGTAAATGGATGGTGGTCCAATTCTTGAGCCTGAGGTACCGCTGGATAAAAGAGTAAACCTGATATAATCAGTCCGATGATCAGCAAGCGCACAATATCATATTGAGAAACGGATCTGTCCGTCATCTTTTCCCACTCCATGCATATTCAAAAAAGTTATTAATCAGCTGTATCAACCTTATTTATTATGACATAAAAGCATTGCTTTGGCGATGGCAGGTTTTGGATTGACAAGGTACTAAAATAAAAAACGCGACTCCTTGTACCACATCTATACAAGAAACCGCGTTGTGCAAATAATATGTATGGTGCCGGTGAAGGGAGTCGAACCCCCACTCCCGCAAGGGAACACGATTTTGAGTCGTGCGCGTCTGCCAATTCCGCCACACCGGCACGTTTTTGTTGACAATGAATAATATAACACGGACGCAAACCTAAGTCAACCTGTTTTTTTATGTAAAACCGCACCCAAATTTTGGGTAGCTGTATCCTATCATAATTGTTCCCAAATGTTCCTGCAAATTGAGTTAATTCGTCCAGTTTAACCATTCCTGCAAACGGAACGAATAGCGTCAAACAACTCACACTGGTGCGGTCTAATGAAGCGCTATACCTTTGACATTTCTATTTTATTTATCAATTGCAAAAGGAGACGCACTGAAAGAGATAGAAGAAAGATGGTTATAAACGAGTGCATCCAAGTCCATGAATGGTATTCAACTAAATCGGTATATTTTTCACAAATGACCTCAATGGTCGTTAATGCAGCGGTATACAATGCACATTGGAGAACAATGCCTAGAAATCTTGAATGTACAGTTGTTTGGTAAAGGTAAATACACATGATGGGATAAAGAAAATATTCAAAAAGAATACTAGCATCGAAATATTTACTTAAAAATCTTACAGGGTATTCAACCATTTCTTCTTTTACTACAATAACCCCAATAAATGATGAAAAATAAGCTTTCATTAAGAAAATTAAAATCGTGTCCTTCAAAAGGAGTGGTTTTCTTAAACTGAAAAGAAATAATCCAATTCCAATGATTAGTAAACACCACAATAATATTCTGTCCATGAATCATGTTGTCTCCCATCGTTTTATTGTTTCCTAAATATGATCATTCCACAAAGAATAGGGATAATTAATAACAATCCTACGGTTAAAGTGGGTATGGCTAGTTTTGGTGCATATATTGCACTCAACTCTCCAAGGAAACCGGCAATGACAAATGGAATAGCGGTCTTTGACTTGTCAGCATTAGGTTTTGCATAATACCAAGCATCCCATACTGCATAAGCATAAAATCCAGGGTAAAATAACATGAATTGGAAATTTGTCGCATCTACAGCCTGTTGGTGGAATCCATTAAAATCAAGATGAATGGCATTGTTTATATTTCCAAATACATTATCAAAGTGCTCAACTATTATAAAGAAGACACCTTTCAAGAACTGACCATTATATATTTGTCCGAATCCGGGCATAAGAATGGAAAATAAAGCAGCCATATTTCTCATATATATATCTCCTTAAGTTCTTATCATTTTAAATAATTTTTATTTGTATAAAATAAAGGTTAACTTCTTACCTTATTTTTCTTTATTTTGTCCATTTTTATGTAAATAAAGGTTTTAATCCATTTTTCTTTTACACGAGGTATTATGTATATACCCCAGTTATTTTATGCAGCATAGCTTCTCTGAAGCCAAAAACATTGAATGATCTACATATAGTTCACATAACGTTCCTTCTTCCGGACAAAATAAAAAACCCCTTTCCGTTTTCCAACTTGCATTAACGCATAATGCGAAGTTGAAACAGAAGGAGTTGCATATTGTCGTTGCGTACTGTTCTTAACTATTATGTAACTAACAAGTATCACTTTAGATTATACATTTTAGGGTATAAAAGTAATCGATTACCATTGATAAAAGTCCCCGTGTTGAACTGGTGCGTGTTTTCTTAAGTATCTTATGAATATGATTTTTTACCGTCGTTTGGGAAACGAACAATGTTTTGGAGAGTTCTTCATTTGAATATCCATATAAAGATAACATGAGTAAAATTTCCTCTTCTCTTCTGGTTAAACGGTAGCGCTTAGCAATATAATGGACAACACGTTTATATTCTTGCTCCTTAATTTCCACGTTATGTTGTGGCAGGTACTCAATCGGCTTCACTACAACCACCCTCTCCACTCATATCTTTATAATTTGAAATTAAGTTCATATGTTTAATAGAAAACACACCTCCGCTTAAGAAGGTGTGTTTGTTTTCTTAAACGGCAGCTGGCTGGCATGGCATGTTGCTTTAGCCCCTATAGCTTTGCGTCACTACGTTTCCGTAGCTTTGCCCTTGTGCGTTTTTTAAGCATTATGGAATTTGAATTTTTAAGCAATTGGAAGCAGGACCAATGTCCTGTCTATTATGTTACCATTTTTTTCTTCAATTAGGTACACGACTTATGACCTATTTTTGGGAATCATAAAATAAAAAACTTCTTTCACAGGAAAGAAGCATACTTAAAGTTAAAATGGAGGCGGCACCCGGATTCGAACCGGGGATAAAGGTTTTGCAGACCTCTGCCTTACCACTTGGCTATGCCGCCACTTAAATCACATATAAAAGTGTGTATAAAAATGGAGCGGAAAACGGGATTCGAACCCGCGACCCCCACCTTGGCAAGGTGGTGCTCTACCCCTGAGCTATTTCCGCTCGCATAGAATGGCTGGGCTGGCTGGATTCGAACCAGCGCATCACGGGGCCAAAACCCGTTGCCTTACCGCTTGGCTACAGCCCAACAGTAAAACTATGGGGCGACTGATGGGATTCGAACCCACGAATGCCGGAGCCACAATCCGGTGCGTTAACCACTTCGCCACAGCCGCCATGTTATATAGAGTGGCAGGGGCAGTAGGAATCGAACCCACACTTGCGGTTTTGGAGACCGCCGTTCTACCATTGAACTATGCCCCTGCAATATGGTGGAGGGGGACGGATTCGAACCGCCGAACCCAGAGGGAGCAGATTTACAGTCTGCCGCGTTTAGCCACTTCGCTACCCCTCCACATTTTCGTATGGTGCCGGCGAGAGGAATCGAACCCCCAACCCACTGATTACAAGTCAGTTGCTCTGCCAATTGAGCTACACCGGCACGCTATTAATCCATATTTTAAGTGGTGGCTCGGGACGGAATCGAACCGCCGACACGAGGATTTTCAGTCCTCTGCTCTACCGACTGAGCTACCGAGCCAGAGACAATTGTTAATATAACACACGTTTTGAGATGCTGTCAATTGCTTTGTGACTAGCAGTCCCTGTTAGTTAAATAGACATAAAATGGCGGAGCTGACGGGATTCGAACCCGCGATCTCCTGCGTGACAGGCAGGCATGTTAGGCCTCTACACCACAGCTCCACAATGTATCATGTTGCGCAAATATATTGGTTGCACCCTGCGGGTACCACGATTTTCGCTTCCATCGATGAAAATTCGACGTAGTAGCGCTCATATTTTGGTTGCGGGGGCAGGATTTGAACCTGCGACCTTCGGGTTATGAGCCCGACGAGCTACCAGACTGCTCCACCCCGCGTCATTCTTATGAAAGTGGTGGAGGGTGACGGGTTCGAACCGCCGACCCCTTGCTTGTAAGGCAAGTGCTCTCCCAGCTGAGCTAACCCTCCATAATGGTGACCCGTAGGGGATTCGAACCCCTGAATGCCGGCGTGAAAGGCCGGTGTGTTAAGCCACTTCACCAACGGGCCACGTAAAATGTATCTTTGATTTAATATGGCGGAGAGGGAGGGATTCGAACCCTCGAGACGGGTTATCCCCGCCTACACGATTTCCAATCGTGCTCCTTCGGCCAGCTCGGACACCTCTCCATGTCTTAACGCCGCTTAAAACTTGCGTTTTTTCTTGTCTCACCAGCGGCGACAGACAATAATATAACATGTCTTCAGTGTGAAGTCAACCGCCAAATGGCAATAAATTTTTCCATATTTCCTCCGCCATCAATCGTCTCAGTCATTGGCATTTGACTGGTAAAACATAGACCGTCAGCAGGACTAAGCGGTGATGTCCCGTTTTATGAAGGTTAACCAAGTCACCAAGATAAACAGGATGTAATACATAGATAAGACCAGTAAGGAAAATGAGAGGGTCATGCCCTCAACGAGGGGAAGCCCATCCACATATTGCCTGAGATCAAAGTGGGCAAACAAGATCCATTTGACCCACGGATACTGGCTTAATAAAACAGCCAACTGTCCGCCAGTAAACATCAGAAACATGGATAAGCCGATAGCCAAAGCACTGTTGGTGAAAACGGCAGCCACCATAAAAGCAAAGGTGACCATCATTACGAGCGGAATGCTCTCAAACGCATATTGCTGCAAAAGACCGCTTAATCCTTGGTCCTCTAGGAAATCCCCACCCGGATTGGTCCATAATCCTTCAAAGCCGAACAACACGCCCCCCAGCACCAGCGAACCGAGAAACAGCACCACAATCATATACATACTAAACAGCAGTACAGCGATATATTTGGCCAACAAAATTTTGGCACGATGGATGGGACGGATGAGCAATAGCTTGATGGTCCCCTGTGAAAATTCATTGGCTACCGATGTGGCAGCAACAATGATCGCAAACAAGGTGATCAGTCCAAACAGGGGAACCGTTACATTCATAAAATACAACAATGGGGATGCCCCTTCACTTGCCGCGATAGGAAGAACATATTTTGTGATAAAGGCGATACCCACAATGGCCATGAGCAGCAATATAAACATCACCCATGTCCCCATCCTGCGGTATAATTTTAACTGTTCATTTTGCAGTAAGCCTAACCAGATGTTCATTGCGCTTTGCCTCCTGTCATTTCCAAGAACCGTTCCTCCAAGGTTTTCTCTCCTGCAGGTCGAATACCGTATATCTTTACCTTGGCCTGCACAAGGTGTTGGACCACGTCCGGAATTTGTTCCTTTTCCAGCATGACTTTGAATTCATGATCAGTGACATGTCGGACAGGAACAGCATGATCCTCCATGACCTGCACCGCTTGGTGAAGCGGATCGACGGTGAAGGTGATCATGTGTTGATGTGCTGAGTTTAAAAAGGTCTCAACCGATTGCACATCCAACAATTTTCCCTTGTCGATAATGGCGATGCGGTCACACATCAACTGCATTTCGGCTAACAAATGGCTGGAAACCACCACTGAGACCCCTTCTTCCTGGGCCAAACGGCGCAGATAGTTTCTGATCTCTCTGATTCCGGCAGGATCTAAGCCGTTGGTCGGTTCATCCAAAATCAGTAAAGAAGGAGAGTGAAGCAACGCTTGGGCCAAACCTAACCGTTGACGCATCCCCAATGAATAGGTTTTTACCTTATCATCAATGCGGTCTGCCAAGCCCACCAGTTCCACAATCTCCTCAATGCGGTCGTCGGTGACATGCTCTGCCATGCGGGCAAAATGAATCAGGTTTTCATAGCCGGTTAGATAGTTGTACAGTTGCGGCTGTTCAATAATCGCTCCCACATGGGCGATGGCTTGTTCAAAATGATCCCGGATACTATGCCCCTGGATTAAAATATTTCCTTTGCTCATGGACATAAGGCCTACCATCATGCGCATGGTCGTCGTTTTACCGGCCCCATTGGGCCCCAGCAAACCAAACACTTCTCCCGGATAAATATCCAATGAAATATCTTCGATGATCGTTTTGGAACCGATTATTTTACTCACATGGTCTAAACGGCAGACAGGTTCCATCATATATATCCTCCATTCCCCATTTTAATCAGTAAGCACATCCTGTCGCCCTTCATAAACTCTCTTCATCCACTCCGTCAAGCTTTGCCCATAGTGGCTGCGAATCTCATCAGCATCATAACAACCAAGGACTTTTCCCTCTTTTAAGGGCACATCCCTGGCTAAGGCGAGCACCAATTTCAAGCGGCCGCGGTGACCTTTGGACAGATGGCTGACTTTGACCTGAGCATCCAGATTCAAAAATTGCAGCATCTGCTCCGCCTTGGCTACGTTTAAATCGCCGAATTGTGAAGCAAAAAAATGCAGCGTTTCTTCAACGGTAAAGAAGGAGTAGAAAGCATCCAGTTCAGACAAATAGGCAATCTTGGCCGCATCCCGGCGCTTCAGCACCCGTCCGCCAACCAGCACTTTCCCTTCACTAGGCTGGCATAGTCCGGCCAATAGTTTCAATAACGTTGTTTTACCGCTGCCGTTTGGGCCAATCACACCGATCATTTTCCCTTGCGGAAGTTGCAGCGTCACCTTGTTCAACGCCGTCTGACCCAAATAGCGTTTGGTCACCTGCTGACATTCAAACATCATAACGCTCCTCCTTCCCGTCCTCTTCAACTACGGAGTCCAAGGCGGTTTGCACCCCGCTCAAGATTTCGCTGTTGGTAAAACCCATGGCTCTCATTTTTTTTACAAACTGCATCATATGGCTGGTTTTCAGCGTCTCCCGAAGGTTTGCTAAGTGTTCAGTATCTGTTGTCACAAAAGTGCCCTGGCCACGTCTGGTTTCAGTGACCCCCATGCGCTCCAATTCGGCATAGGTGCGTTGGACCGTATTGGGATTAACCCCAGATTGCACCGCCATCTCCCGCACAGAGGGCAGTTTTTCTCCTGCTGCTAACTCCTGACGCACAATTCTCCAGCAAATCCGCTCAACGAGTTGTAAATAGATTGGCTTCGTTTTATCAAATTCATAGCCCATGGCTTACACCTCTGTTTGCTGATCTAACAGCCAGCAGACTCCGATGAAGATACACAGGGCAAGCAGGGCATGGAAGAGATACTGGCCCAAAGCCAAAGGAGGCAATGATTCAACGTACCATTGATCTGCACCGACGGGAAGAGGGATGGTTAAACCAGTTTCAATGACCAGCCGGCCAAAAGTAGCTGCAAACACAGCGGAGTCTTGGATTTTAGATAACAACCAGGTCAGCCCCAAAACGATAAGAACGGTGATTAAACCGCTCCATTGTCCCAACCTGGTTTTTAAAACGTGGTACACCACCCATAAAAAAATAACCCACACCCCCAAATACAGTGCTGACAATAACACGTACAACATTCCCAGGGCCATAACGGCCATCAGGGTTTGTTCCTCCGCCGGCCATATATGATGGAGATTGTATGTTAAAAAATAAAGCCAACCATAGCCCGCGCTGAGTGAAACGGAAAAGATCAAGGCCACCATCCCTGTTGTAAGCTTGGATGTGAGTAACTTCCAAGCCGGTTGTGGGGTATGCAGCCAGAGATGAAGCTGTTTGCCCTCGGCTCTCAAGCTAAAAAATAAAAACACAGCACAAGATATGCAGGATGATCAAGGTGGCAAACGAAAACCCCCCTCTCGTGATGAGAGGAGGGTGAACCTCATAGGTTGGGTTGTTTGGGCCTATTCAGTCGGCTTAGTAAGTGGGAAACTCCTTATCATGGATATGGCCGGGCTCCTGTTTCAGCGTCAGTTGTTCCAACGCTGCTTTGATCACAGCTTTTTGCGTTTCGGCATCATCCGGTTTACCCAAAGAGTGGCCAAATTTAAAGCCGACCGGATGAATCGCCCGGGGCGGACGCATTAATCCGGATTGTTCCTTATCTAAGGTGACCAGAACCGTTGGAATGCCTGACATTTCAATCGCACGTTGTACCGCAACCACGGTACGATGGCAAAGCGGTCATCCAGCGGTTAGCAAAACGGCATCCGCTTTGGAGCGGGTAATTTCCTTAGCCACTTGCGGCACGGTTTCATCCAAAATTTGCTTTAAGCGCATGGCATAGCCCATCATGGAAATATGCTTGTTGTTCACATCACCGATAAAACCTTCTTCTTTTAGTTCACGCAAGCGGTCCAAAGGAAAGATGACATTAATATCCTTCTTCGGTTCATCGGTGTTGTAATGCTCTTTCGGCGCCCCATGGGTAACTGTAAATTGGGACGTATCGGCATCACCGGAAATTAAACGATAGGTGTGGTCACCGTCTGTGTTAAACGGCTCTTGGTCTTTCAAATGAGCACCCGCTGTGGAAACAATAGCAATGGTCATCTCACTCAGTTCTTTTTCATTGGGCGTGTAAGGAATCGCCTTGCGGGACATATCCATCAGTGCAACACCTCCATCAATTTTTGGCATACCCCTTCTCATCAATCTAATTGATTGAACGGCCATTATGTATCCAGGGGTTGTACCCTCATTATACAATATCATCTTCCCTTTTAGTCTTTATTATTAAACTTGCTTTGTTTCGCAGTTAAAAAGCTTTGAAAAATTTACCATCCAATTGTGAAGGCTAAGCCTTTAATAAATACACTCTTGCTTCATACGGCCGAAGTTCAATCTGTGTGATCTCTTCTTGGTCTTGAACGGGATAATTGCTGATTAATAGATCCTTTAAGGCTGCTTCGACATTAATGGACGTGTAATTCGGGTTGACGGCAACCCATGGCGTGCCAGTGGTAAACCCTGCATGAGGTTCCACGGACTGATACATGTGGCCCGTGAAAGTGCCGGAATGGGCACTCGTTTTTTATTGGGGCCCCTTTCTAAAACAGGGAATGAACATCCCCGTTTTGAACAGTTGGTCCAGTGGTACCGGCACAATGTTGAAGTGCGGGATGTCCGTGGGGCAGAACGAGTGTTGCTGACAGCCATTGAGAGCGGTGCAACAACCGAAGCGTTAAATGAGATGATGATGACGGCCATCACCGATCATTTCTATATGAATACAGGCCACACGCTCGATTTCCATAATAAGGCTTTCGAAATCCTGGAGCATATTGGCGATGAACACCGGCCATATGTGTTAACTTCATTGTTGCCCGAATTGGCCAATGCCCCCCGAAGTGAAGAGTTGCACAGTTGGCAAGCACCGGTCGACCTGGTACAACCGCTTCACGAGGTCTTTGAAAAGCTGCCTGATCTCTTGCACCGTCAGCCCTCTCCGGCACAGCTCTCGGTCGGTAATGAAACCATTGTTCAGCAGCTGCTCAGCGACAACCCTCTAGAAACAGACAACCTGCTCCTCCAAGTGTTAAAAGAAGGGATGACACCCGTTCGTCTGGCCCAAATCGTCACTTTAGCCGCCGCTGAACGCATCGCACGTTTTCATGTTCAAAATGATATGTGGGATTGGATCACCGTTCTGCACACCTTTACCCATGCCCATGCCGTCCATGAAGCATTAAAACGATCCGCTTCACCCGAATTGACCCGGTCGATTTTCCATACGGCGATGAGTATATACTTGGATCGCTTTTTAAACATACCGGCCGCCCGCCGGCCCAATGGGGATCCCCATGCTGTTGATCCCAATCAGCCTGAGGCTTTATTGGCATTGCTCAATCAACAACAGCAAACGGACCAAGCCGGAAAATGGGTGATGAACTATTTGGCTGCGGGTGGAGATAAAGCCGCTTTGTTCAACACTTTAGGGCATGCCTTATTGCGTGAAGATGCTGAGTTTCATTCGTTCCAGATGTATGAGGCTGCGGTGAAAGAATATGAGGAGTGGGCCAAAGAAAAAACAGCGTTTGCTCACTATACCCAGGAAACCTTGATTTTGGCTGTGACCCGTTATCTGGCCGCCCATGCTCCAACCCATCGTGAAACCACCCATACCGCCCATATTGCCATGCGTTTACAACGCGGTGACAATTTGTTTAAGGATGATTCCGCCGTCTAGCCTTTGCATTATTGTCCAAAATGCAAAAACCCCGTGAGTTATTGACTCACGGGGTTGATCCTGCCTGGCAACGTCCTACTCTCCCGGGGGCTCTCGCCCCAAGTACCATCGGCGCTGGAGGACTTAACTTCCGTGTTCGGTATGGGAACGGGTGTGACCCCTCCGCCATCGTCACCAAGCTTATATTCACTTCTTCGAACAAACAGAGTGCTTGTTCACTCTGAATCGCTTCTAAG